>CAMDVZ010000001.1 GCA_945878895.1 Caenispirillum bisanense
CGCCCCGCTCCTTCCGGCCCGTGACAGCCGCGCTCCGTTTGCGTAACAAGCGGCGCGAAACGGCGCCCCGTTGGCGCGACGGGCGGCGCGAGGAGATTGCGATGGTCGAGTTCCATTTCCAGGACATGTTTCCGACCGGCGAGGACACAACGCCGTACCGCAAACTGACGTCCGATTTCGTCGGCACCACCGATTTCAACGGCCAGAAGATCTTGACCGTCGATCCGGCCGCTCTCACCCTGCTGACCGCCGAGGCGTTCCACGACATCTCCCACCTGCTGCGGCCCGCCCACCTCGCGCAGCTGAAGGCCATTCTCGACGACGCCGACGCCTCGCCCAACGACCGCTACGTCGCGCTCGAATTGCTGAAGAACGCCAACATCTCGGCCGGCGGCGAGCTGCCGATGTGCCAGGACACCGGCACCGCCATCGTGATGGGCAAGAAGGGCCAGCGCGTCTGGACCGGCGGCGGCGACGAGGCGGCCATCGCGCGCGGCGTCTACAAGACCTACACCGAGACCAGCCTGCGCTATTCGCAGGTGGCGCCGCTGTCGATGTTCAAGGACGTCCAGACCGGCACCAACCTGCCCGCCCAGATCGACCTCTACGCCACCGAGGGCGATGCCTACAAATTCCTGTTCGTGGCCAAGGGCGGCGGCTCGGCCAACAAGACCTATCTGTACCAGCAGACCCCGGCGGTGCTGAACGAAGCCTCGCTGCTGAAGTTCCTCGACGTCCAGCTGCGCACGCTGGGCACCGCGGCCTGCCCGCCCTACCATCTGGCGGTCGTGATCGGCGGCACCTCGGCCGAACTCAACCTCAAGACGGTCAAGCTCGCCTCGACCAAGTATCTCGACGGGCTGCCCACCCAAGGCAACACGCACGGCGTCGCGTTCCGCGACCTCGAGTGGGAAGCCAAGATCCTCGAGCTCACCCGCAAGATGGGCATCGGCGCCCAGTTCGGCGGCAAGTACTTCTGCCACGACGTGCGCGTGATCCGGCTCGCCCGCCACGGCGCCTCGGTGCCGATCGGCATCGGCGTCTCCTGCTCGGCCGACCGCCAGGCACTGGGCAAGATCACGTCGGACGGCGTCTATCTCGAACGCCTGGAGGCCAATCCGGCGCAGTTCCTGCCCGACATCGAACCCGCGCAGCTGAGCGGCGAGGTCGTCCAGATCGATCTGAACAAGGGCATGGCCAACACGCTCGCCAGCCTGTCGAAGCACCCCGTGCGCACCCGCGTCAGCCTGACCGGCACCTTGATCGTGGCGCGCGACCTCGCACACGCGAAGCTCAAGGAACGGCTCGATGCCGGCGAGAGCCTGCCGCAATACATCAAGGACTTCCCGGTCTACTACGCCGGCCCCGCCAAGACGCCGGCCGGCATGCCGTCAGGGTCGTTCGGCCCCACCACGGCGGGCCGAATGGATTCCTACGTCGATCAGTTCCAGGCCGCCGGCGGCTCGATGGTAATGCTGGCCAAGGGCAACCGTTCGAAGCAGGTGGTCGATGCCTGCAAGAAGCACGGCGGCTTCTATCTCGGCTCGATCGGCGGCCCCGCGGCGATCCTGGCCAAGAACAACATCCGCAAGGTCGAGACGCTGGAGTACCCGGAGCTCGGCATGGAAGCGATCTGGCGCATCGAGGTCGAGAATTTCCCGGCCTTCATCGTCACCGACGACAAGGGCAACGACTTCTTCAGCGATCTGAAGATGTGAGCGCGACGGGACGACGCCGTCCGACGACGTCGCGCCCGTCAGACCAGCCCGTCGAGCAGCACCGCCAGCCGGTAACGGTGGCGCGCCAAGGTCGCGGCGTCGGCGTGGTCGAAAGCCGCGGCGCGCCGCGCGTTGGCGCGGTCGAGGCGAATGCGGGCCACCGACGATAGCGGCGCGACCGCGTCGGCGATGGCGGTCATTTCCTCCATCCGCCCGTTGCAATGCAGGACCGCGTCGCAGCCGGCGTCGAGCGACAGGCGCGCGCGTTCGCCGAAGGAGCCGCCCAGCGCCTTCATCGAGAGATCGTCCGACAACAGGAAGCCGTCGAACCCGATCCAGCCGCGGATCACGTCGGCGACGATGCGTTCGCTGGTCGTGGCGGGCCGGTTGCTGGCAAGCGCGCGATAGAGCACGTGCGCCGTCATGCCCCAGGGAATGTCGGCGAGCGCCCGGAAGGGCGCGAAGTCGCTCGCGCGCAGCTCGTCGAGCGAGGCATCGACCACCGGCAGTTCGAGATGGCTGTCGGCCATGGCGCGGCCGTGTCCGGGGATGTGTTTGGCGACCGGCATGACGCCGCCCGCCAGCAGTCCCTCGGCCTGCGCGCCGCCCAGCGCGATCACGGGTTCGGGCGCGTGACCGAACGCGCGGTCGCCGATCACGTCGTGGGCGCCGGCCACGGGAACGTCGAGCACCGGCGCGCAATCGACGTCGATGCCGAGCGCCAGCAACTCGGCCGCGAGCAGCCGACCGTTGAGCCGGCTCGCTTCGACGGCGGCGTCGTGGTCGCGCGCGTACAGTGCCGCGAAAGCCGATGCCGGCGGCGAGGCGCGCCAATGCGGCGGCCGCAGGCGACGCACGCGACCACCCTCCTGGTCGATCAGGACCGGCGCGTCGGCCCTCCCGACGCTGGCGCGCAGATCCGCGACCAGCGCGCGCACCTGCTCGGGGGTAGCGACATTGCGCGCGAACAGGATGAAGCCGAATGGATCGGCGTCCCGAAAGAAGCTGCGCTCGGCTGCCGAGAGGGTCGTGCCGGCGCAGCCATAGATGGCGGCGGAAGTGGTCATGGCGACAGGATAGAGGGTCGCGGAGTCGAGGGAAACGGCGCCATGCCCAATTCCGCGCCCGATGCCATCGCACGTCGCCGGCGCGGCCGACGGCGGATCCGGCTCAGCCCGTCTTCTCGCCTTTCCCGCCGCCGGTCCAGTTGTCGGTGGAGGGCAGCTTGACGATGCAGCTGGCGCGCAGGATGCGGGTGTCGCCGGTCGACAGCCAGACATGGCTGAACAGCATCGAGCGGGTGCGGCGGAACAGGTCCAGGCGCCCCTCGACCCAGTCGCCCTCGCGCGCGGGCGCCACGAAGTCGAACGTCATGTTGATGGTCGGCGCGAACTTGCCGCGGATGCCGGCCACGAACATCGCGCCCATGCCGCCCATCAGGTCCGCCACGCTCATCATCATGCCGCCGTGCAACGTCCCGGCGGGATTGCACATGTACGATTGCACGCGTAGGCCCATGACGAAGTGGTCGACGGTGCCCGCGGCGCCGCGCCGGTAGTACAGCGGCCCGACATGGGTGTTGTAGTTCACGACCTCCGCGCCTTGCTGGAAGTCGATGCGCCTGAAACCGTCGGGCGGATTGTCGGGGATGTGCCGGTAGATGGTGCCGCCGGGCGCGGCCCCGGCGCCGAAATCGGCGCCGCCGACGCTCGCGCCGGCCGGTGTCGTTGCCGTGTCGTTCATTCCTTGTCGGTCCTCGTGTCTTTCGGTGCGGGCATGGCGCGCCGCTCGTGAATGGGGTGCCCGGATTTCAGCAGGGCGAACAGCCCCTGCCCCGTCATCAGATCGCCGCGTCGTCCGTAGATGCGGGCGCCGACATAGGCGACGTCCTCGTCGTGACCGGTGCAGGTGGCAACGCCCTCGACCCAGTCGCCCATGCGGGTGTTGCCGAGAAAATCGGCTTGCAGGCGCAGGGTCACCGCCCGGCGACGGGTGGCGCGATAGACCTCGCTGCCCATCGTCGTGTCGAGGAAGGCGCTGAGCAGCCCGCCATGGATGATTCCGAGCGCGTTGAGGTGATGGCGCATCACCCGGAAGCCCCGCCGCAGGGTGCCGTCCTCGAGGGTACGGCCAAACCACGGACCGGTGCGGGTGGTAAACCCGCCGCGGCCGGTCATCAGGGTGAAACCAGGCGGCGGATCGGCGGCGCGCAGCAGCGCCGCGATCTCGTCCCCGGAGGGTTCGTGTGTCAGACTCATGTGCCTTGATAGACCGATCCGGCCACCCTCTCCAACCACCGATCCCGACATGCCCTTTTCCGAGCCCCGCCTGCTGAGCGTCGGCCATTCCAACCATGCCCTTGATCGCTTTGTCGCGTTGTTGCGCGGTGCCGGCGTGGCCTGTGTCGCGGACGTCCGCTCCTCGCCGGTTTCGCGCTTCGTGCCATGGTTCAACCGGGCGGCCCTCGCGGCCTCGCTGCGCGACGCCGGCATCGGCTATCGTTTCCTCGGCGACCGGTTGGGCGGCAAGCCGAAAATGCCGCCGACCGGACATGCCGGCACGATGTACGACGCGATCGCCGCCACGCCGTCGTTCAAGGCAGGCCTCGCCGAGCTGCTCGATCTGGCGGCCGAGGCACCGACGGCGACGATGTGCGCGGAGCGTTCGCCGCTCGACTGCCACCGCATGATGCTGGTGGCGCGCCACGCGGCGCCGGCCGGCGTCGCCATGGCCCATATCCTCGCCGACGGCACCGTCGAGCCGCACGCCGAGACGGAGCGCCGGCTGATCGACTGGCATCGCGAACGCACCGGTGGCCTGCTCGCGAGCGCCGATCCGGTCGCCGAACGCACCGTCGCCTACGACGCCCGGTCGGTCTGGATGACGGCACCGAAGCGACGATAGCTTGCGAGCCGGAACGGTATCGCGGCGACCGGCCTTGCGCTAGCTTCCGGCGCTTCGATCACCGATCCGGGAGACCATCCGTGCGCCTGTTCGTCACGACTGCCTTGCTGCTGGCAACCACGCTGGGCATGGCTCGCGCGGAAGTGCCCGTGCGCCCCGGTTGCTTCGGCGACATCACGATCGAGGGACGATCCGACATCGTCCTGCCGCTCCAGTTCGGGGAGGAGCGGCGGGTCATCGTCAGCGCCACGGCGCCCGGCAGCGACCTGTTGTCGGCGACGCTCACCATCCTGCACGGCGAGACGATCTGCTCCGAGGTCGCGCTGGCCGAGGCCGCCGGCGAGAACCAGACGCACCAGGTGTCGGCCGCCTGCACGGTGGCGATCGCGAAGGACACGCCCGCCGTCTTCACCATCCGCCTGGTGTCGGCGCCGCAGAAGAACCGCCAGATCAGCGTGCGGGCGCAGTGCTTCTAGGATCGGACCCAGCGGACTCCGCTACATTCCCTTGAAATCGCCCTTCCGCTTCTCCACGAATGCGCGACGGGCCTCCTTGGCGTCGGCGGAGCCGTTCAGCAAGCCGCCCGCGTTGGACGTCATCACCATCGTCGTCTCGAGCGAGCTGTCGAGGGCGGCGCGCATGATGCGCTTGCCGATCCACTGCACCATCGGCGGCACCGCGATGATCCGCTCGCACAGCGCGCGGGTGGTCTCCTCCAGTTTCTCCGACGACACCAGGTGGTTGAGCATGCCCCACTCGTAGGCGCGCTCGGCGGCGAGATCGCCCGTGTAGGCGAACTCCAGCGCGCGACCGAGACCAACCATCTTGGGTAGATAGTAGCAGCCGCCGTTCTCGATGATCTGGCCGGCATGGTGGTAGCCGACGAAGCGGGTCTTCTCGCAGCCCACGCGGATGTCGCAATGCAGCGCCATGTCCATGCCCGAACCTACTGCCGGGCCGTTGATCATCGCGATGGTGGGTTTGCGGATCAGCGAGATGTCGCGGTGCAGGTCGGTGAAGCCGTGAAAGAAATGCTGCCGCGAGGCATCGGGTCCCTCGTGCGTGCCGCGCGCGCCGGGAAAGTCCGGCCCGGTCACGTCGGGTCCCGACGGGTTGCGCAGATTGAAGCCGGCGCAGAAGGCACGGCCAACCCCCGTCAGCACGATCACGCGGACGTTCGGATCGTCGTCGCCGGCGCGCATGTACTCGCCGACCTTGGCGAGGGTGCCGTTCATCTCGGCGGTGCCGACCAGCGTGTTGAGGCTGTCGGGCCGGTTGAAACGGATCCAGAGGATGCCATTGGGCTCGGGTTCGTAGAGCAGATAATCGACGAGCTTCGGTCCCATGGTTCGTTTCCTCCTCGATGGTGGGGCAGTGGCCTCGCGACTGTGAGCGCCCGCGAGACGTCACGCAATCGACTCCGGCGCGCGGAATCGTCGGACCAGCCGCGCATCGTCGTGGTTTGCCGCGAGTTCGGTATCGCGCCAGACTGCGCGCGGCGTCGGAGCGTGTCCTGTATCCACGGAACGGTAAGGCGTCGGGCCGCATGGCCACGACCGCGAGTGCCGTCGGACGCGCCACGGTTCGATGCCAGATTCGCCCCGCCGACCCGACCGACGAAAGGTTTGCCACATGACATCGCCAACCGACATCGCGCACCACTACGCCGAAATCGGCGAGGTCATGCTGCATTACGTGACGGCCGGTAGTGGCCCACCGGTCGTGCTGATTCACGGCTGGCCGCAAACCTGGTACGAGTGGCGCCACACGATCGCGGCACTGGCGCCCAGATACACCGTGATCGCGCCGGACATGCGGGGACTGGGCGACAGTTCGCGTCCGCTCGGTGGCTACGACAAACGCACGGTCGGCAACGACATCTGGCGCCTCGTCACGGAGCATCTGGGTCACCGCCGTTTTCTGCTGGTGGGCCACGACTGGGGCGGACCGACCGCGTTCGCCATCGCCGCGGCCCATCCCGACGCCGTCGAGAAGCTGGTCGTGGTCGACGTGGTCATCCCCGGCGACGGCGGCGATTTCAGCCAGGGCGGCCGCCGCTGGCACCACCAGTTCCACATGACGCCCGATCTGCCCGAGGCGCTGACGCAGGGCCGCGAGCGCCTGTATCTCCAATGGTTCTACCAGACGTTCGCCTATCGCCCAGGCGCCATCGGCGAGGCCGATCTCGAGGAGTTCGCGCGCACCTACAGCCAGCCCGGCGCGATGCGCGCCGGGTTCGCCTTCTACCGCGCCATCGGAGAGGACGCGAAAGCCAACGCGGCGTTGCTGGCCACGGGGTTTCGCCTGCCAATGCCCGTGCTGGCGATCGGTGGCTGCTCCAGCTATCCGCACGCCCGCGGGCGCGGCAGCGAACCGGAGCAGAGCATGCGCCGCGTCGCCACGAACGTGCGCGGCGTCGTGATCCCCGAGTGCGGCCACTTCGTCCCGGAAGAACAGCCGGAAGCGCTGAACCGGCTCCTGCTGGAATTTTTCGCGGAATAGGCCGGTTCACGCGGCAAGGAACCGGCCGTCGAGGCGGTGGCTGGGGCGCCAGGATTCCCAGCAGGATTCAGAAGGCCCCTTTAGAACAGCTAATTCATTGAATCTAATGGAGTTTTTGTCCACCCTGTTACGACTCTGTGTTACGAGTCCCTCCTACGAAGGGACACCGCATGGCTCTCGCCACCAACATCGTCTCGCGCCGAGGAACGTACTACGTCCGGGTGGCCATGCCGGTCGATTTGCAGGTCGACGGCGGCCCGAAGGAGGTCTGGCGATCATTGAGAACCAAAGACAGGCGGGATGCGAAGAGCCTCGCCGCAGGCGTCGTGGGCGGCCTTCTGGCCGAGTGGGACGGTGTGCGCGGCGGTGACAAAGTCTTCCACTGGAGCGGCGGCGATTTGCGGCTGCGGCGGAGTAAAATCCAGCCAGTGGTAAGGCGTTCCTTTGTCGTCAGGACGAAGGGGCGCCGAAGGGATGTATGTCGTGGAGGTTTACGCGGCGGTTCGACAATTTGTTTTCAATGATGGCAAGAGCCGCCGGGAAGCGGCTCGTGTTTTTGGATTGAGCCGCGAGACGGTCTCGAAGATGTGCCGGTTCTCGATGCCTCCGGGCTATGTACGGCAGCGACCGGCGGAGAAGCCGAAGCTGGGGCCGCTGATTCCAGTGATCGATGCAATCCTGGCGGCTGACCGGACGGCTCCGGTGAAGCAGCGTCATACGGCCAAGCGGATTTTCGAACGTCTGCGCGCCGAGCATGGGTTCGCGGGCGGCTACACCGTCGTCAAGGATCATGTGCGGATCGAGCGCGCGCGGGGGCGGGAGACTTTTGTTCCGCTGGCGCACCCGCCTGGCCATGCGCAGGTGGATTTCGGCGAAGCCGTGGGTGTGATTGGCGGGGTACGCCAGAAGGTTCATTTCTTCTGCATGGACCTGCCCCAATCGGACGCCTGTTTCGTAAAGGCCTATCCTGGGGAGACAACGGAGGCGTTCCTGGACGGGCACGTCTCGGCGTTCGAGTTCTTCGGTGGCGTGCCGCTGTCGATTCTCTACGACAATCTCAAGATCGCAGTTGCGAAGATTTGCGGCGACGGCAAGCGCGAACGCACGCGGGCGTTCACCGAACTGGTCAGTCACTACCTGTTCAAGGATCGCTTCGGACGGCCGGGCAAAGGCAACGACAAGGGCAAGGTCGAAGGGCTCGTGAAGCATGCGCGGGCGAACTTCATGACGCCGGTTCCGATCGCCCCGAGCTACGAAGCGTTCAACGCGACGTTGTGCGAACGCTGCCTGGATCGCCAGTCACAACGGGCTGGACGGCACGCCGAGACGATCGGCGAGCGTCTGGCGGCCGATACGGCGATCATCAGGACCCTGCCAGCGACACGGCTGGAACCGTGCGAGAAGCGGGCGGCTCGCGTGTCGTCGACGGCGTTGGTGCGCTATCGCGGCAATGATTATTCGACGCCTACGTCTTTCGGGTTCCAGGAAGTCCTGGTGAAGGGGTTTGTCGAGGAGGTCGTGATCCTGTGTCGCGGGGAGGAGATTGCCCGGCATGGGCGGTCCTACGGCCAGGGCGTGTTCGTGTACGACCCGTTGCACTATCTGGCGCTGATCGAGATGAAGCCGAATGCGCTCGACCAGGCGGCGGCGTTGCAAGGCTGGGATCTGCCGGAGGGGTTCCAGCATATTCGCCATCTTCTGGAAGCCCGCATGGGTAATCGAGGCAAGCGCGAGTTCATTCAGATTCTGCGCTTGATGGAGGCGGCGCCGAAAGAAGTCGTGGCCGAGGCGGTGAACGACGCGATCCGGCTGGGCGCGATCGGCTTTGACGCGGTCAAGCAGATCGTTCTGGCTCGCATCGAGAAGCGCCCGGCGCGGCTCGATCTGGCGGCCTATCCGTATCTGCCGCAAACAAGCGTCAGGACGACGTCAGCCGCCGACTACGCCGTGCTTGTGTCCGGGAGCCTCGCATGAGCGCCGCCAAGAAGGTCGACAAGCCTGTCGCCGCGGAGACGATGCCATCGGGCACGACGAGCGGAACGCCACAACTCCTCCTCACGCATCACCTGAAGCAACTCAGGCTTCCGACGATTTTGCGCGAGTACGACAAGCTGGCCAGGGAGGCCGCGCGCGAGGGGATCGATCACACGGCCTATCTGTTGCGATTGGTAGAACTGGAACTCATTGACCGGGAGCGGCGGGTCGTTGAACGGCGCATCCGTCAGGCGCGCTTTCCAGCGGTGAAGAGCCTCGATACGTTCGACTTCGTGGCAATCCCCAGCCTCAACAAGATGCTGGTGCTCGAACTCGCGCGCTGCGAATACATCCTGCGTCGCGACAACATCATCGCGCTCGGCAACTCCGGCACGGGCAAGACTCACATTGGGCTGAGCCTCGGACTGGCGGCCTGTCAGAAGGGCTTCTCGGTCGCCTTCACGACGGCGGCGGGTCTGGTGCATCAGCTCATGGAGGCCCGCGATGAGAGGCGGCTGCTGAAGCTCCAGCGCGACCTGGCCGCGGTAAAGCTGCTGATCATCGATGAACTGGGTTATGTGCCGTTCTCGACGGCCGGCGCCGAGCTTCTGTTCGAGGTGTTCAGCCAGCGCTACGAACGTGGCTCGACCATCGTCACTTCGAACCTTCCATTCGAGGAATGGACATCGGTGTTCGGCGCCGAGCGCTTGACCGGCGCGCTTCTCGACCGGCTGACCCACCATGTCCACATCCTGTCGATGAACGGCGAGAGTTATCGGCTGACGCAATCCGCGCGCCGCCACAAACTCGCCGCCACGGGGGCGGACGACCAGCCCGCCGTCGAGGCCATTGATCCCGACACCGGTGGAATTACCACCCGATAGCCTCAGAACACGGTCCCGCCGCCGACATGCAACGGGGCCCGATCGGGCCCCTTTGCTTGTCGGCGGATCCTCGCCTCACTGGCCTGCTTTTACTCCGCCACGCTGGCCTGGATTCTCTCCGCCGTTGACACTCTAAAGTTCATAACGTCTCGGCTTTCTTCCGGCAGTTCGGCGCGCCATTTTGGCGCCTATCCTCAGTTGATGCGGCCCGTTGCCGTTTTTCCGTCCTTGTCCGTTAACTGGACGACGCCCTTGACGGATGTCAGGGGCGCAGGAGCCGTGCCTGCCAACTTCTTGCCATCCGCCGTCGGCTCCAGCGCAATACGCTGCGTCTTGCCGTCGATGACCATGATGGCCAGCACTTTGAAGCCCGTCGTCGGCAGCGGTTTGTCCGTGGCGTCGCTCACCAGGACTTCGATCGCCGTTCCGCGACCGATCACCTCGATATGATAGCTGCCGGCATCGACGAGTTCGCCGCCGTTCGGGCCCTTGCGGGGCTCGTGGGCGAAGGCGGGAGTCGCGAGCAGGGCCAGGGCGAGAACGAGTTGTTTGGGTCGCATTGTCGTGGTCCTTTCGGAGGTTGTCAGAAGGCTTCGATGGGCTTCAGGTTCTGGCCGGGCGCCTTGGCGGCCGCTGCCGCCTGCTCCGCCTTCACGCCGTCGATCAGGCGTTGAAGCGGCTTGCGGCCGTAGCGCAGGAACAGTACCGGCGTCAGGAAGGTATCGAGCAGCGTGGCGCTGACGAGGCCACCGAAGATGGTGATGGCGACCGGATGCAGGATTTCCTTGCCCGGCGCGCCGGCATCGATCATGAGCGGGACGAGCGCAACGCCAGCTGAGAGAGCGGTCATCAGCACCGGTGTCAGGCGTTCTAGGCTGCCGCGCATCACGAGTTCCGGGCCGAACGACATGCCCTCGTGGATCGCTAGGTTGATGTAGTGGCTGACCTTCAGGATGCCGTTGCGGGCCGCGATGCCGGTCAGCGTGATAAAACCAATCATCGAAGCGACGGAAAGCGGTTGCCCTGACCACCACAGCGCCGCCACGGAGCCGATCAAGGCCAAAGGCACCGAGCCCATGATTATGAGAGCAAAGAGCGTGGAGCGGTAGCGGCTGTAGAGGATGGAAAAGACCATCGCGAGCGAGATGGCCGAGAGGAGCCCGATGGTGCGCGTCGCCTCTTCTTGCGCCTGGAATGTTCCCTCGAAGCTGGTGAAGTATCCCTGAGGCAGCTGCGATGCCGCAACGGACTTCCGGATGTCCGCCACGATCTGCGCCATGTCGGTCTTACCGTCGCTGTTGGCGAGCACGACGATGCGGCGCTTGCCATTCTCGCGCAGGATCTGGTTCGGCCCGTCGGTCTCCTGCACATCGGCGAGCTGGCGCACGGGAACCCAGCCGAGCGGTGTTTCGATCAGCATGTCAGCGAGGGTTTGCGTCGTGCGCAGGCTGTCAGGCAGGCGCATCACGACGTCGAAGCGCCTGTTGCCATCGACGAGCTTGGAGACGACCCGACCGTTCGACAGCCTTTCAAGCGCCTCGGTGATGGCCGCCGGCTGCAAGCCGAAAAGCGCGGCGCGCTCGTAATCGACTGTGATCTCCAGCTGCGGGATGCGCACCTGCTTCTCGACCTGCAGGTCGACGACGCCGGGCACGAGCCCAAGCTTGTCGCGGAACTCGCCGGCGACGCGGCGCAGCGTATCGAGATCCTCGCCGTAAATTTTCAGCGCGATCTGGGCGCGCACACCCGACAGCATATGGTCGAGGCGGTGCGAGATCGGCTGGCCTACATTCGTTGCGACCGGCAACACCGCGAGCTTCGCGCGGATATCCTGCACGATTTCTCCCTTGGATCGGGCGGACGGCTTCAGATCCACCTCGACCTCGGACGAGTGCACGCCTTCGGCATGCTCGTCGAGTTCGGCGCGTCCGGTGCGGCGGCCGACCTGGCGAACCTCGGGAATCTGCATGATGAGCCGCTCGGCGATGAGGCCAACGCGATGGCTCTCCGCAAGCGATATGCCGGGGTTGAACAGGAGGTTGATTGTGAAGCTGCCCTCGTTGAAGGGTGGCAGGAAGGAGCGCGGAAGCTGCGTCGCCGCGGCGCCGGCGACGAGGACGCCTGTGAGAGCTCCGGCCATCAACGTGCGGGGGTGCTGGAAAGACCAGCCAAGCAACACGCGATTGCCGCCCTTGAGCTTGCGCACGAGCCAGCCCTCGTGTTCATCGAGCCGCTTGAGCCCGGGCAGCATATAATAGGCCATGACCGGGGTGAGCGTGATCGAGACCACGAGGCTCATCAGGATCGAGATGATGTAGGCCTTGCCCAGGGGGGCAAAGAGTCTGCCCTCGATGCCGGTCAGCGCGAACAGCGGCAAGAACACGAGGATGATGATCATCGTGGCGTAGACGATCCCGGAACGTACCTCCTGGCTGGCGCCGACGACCACGTCGAACACCGAACGAGGATTGCCCTGCTCACGGTTCTCACGCAGACGGCGGAAGATGTTCTCGACGTCCACCACGGCGTCATCGACCAGTTCACCGATGGCGATGGCGAGGCCGCCGAGCGTCATGGTGTTGATGGAGAGGCCCATCCACCAGAAGACGATCGCCGTGGCAAGGATAGAGACCGGGATCGCCGTCAATGAGATAGCCGTGGTGCGCACGTTGAGGAGGAAGGCGAAGAGAACGATGGCCACGACCGCCACCGCCTCTATCAGGACAGTTTGGACGTTCTTGATCGATGTCTCGATGAAGTTCGACTGGCGAAACAGGATGTGGTCGACCTTGATGCCACGGCCAAGCGTGGTGCTGATGTCGGCCAGCGCCGCCTCGACGGCCCGCGTCAGCGTGATGGTGTCCACGTCCGGCTGCTTCTCGACCGAGAGGATGACCGACGACTTCCCCATATAACCGGCGTCGCCGCGCTTCAGGCGAGCGCCAAACCCCACCTCCGCCACTTGGCGCAGGTAGACCGGGCGGCCGTTGACGTTGGCGACGGCGATGGAGCCGAGGTCCTCCAGCCGCATCGTCTTTCCGATGTTGCGGATCAGGAATTCGCGGCTGTACAGGTCGGCAAAGCCTCCGCCGGTGTTGGAACCGAAACTGGCCAGCGCCGTCTCGATCTGCGCCTGCGTCACGCCGAGCGCGCGCATCGCGGCGGGATTGGGCGCGACCCGGTATTGCCGGACCTCGCCGCCGATGGGGATGACCTGCGCCACGCCGGGGATCGTGAGCAGCCGTGGGCGAATCACGAAATCCGCGATTTCGCGCAGCTCCATGGGCGAGATGCTTTCTGGCGCAGTCATCGCCGCCAGCACGATCTGGCCCATGATCGAATTGATCGGCCCCATCTGCGCGATGACATTCGCGGGCAGCTGATCGCGCACCAGCGACAGCCGCTCGGCGATCTGCTGGCGATTGCGGTAGATGTCCGTGCCCCAGTCAAATTCTACGTAGACGATGGAGAGGCCGACCCCGGAAACGGAGCGCACGCGGGTCACACCCGGCAAACCATTCATCTGTGTCTCGATGGGGAAGGAGACCAGCTGCTCGACCTCGGGCGGGGCGAGACCCTCCGATTCCGTCATGATCGTGACGGTCGGCTTGTTGAGGTCGGGGAACACATCGACGGGCAGCCTCGTGACCGTGAAGGCGCCGAAGACGATCATCACCGCGGCGAGCGCCAGCACCAGCAGGCGGTTCCTGAGCGATTGAGTAACAAGAAAATTGAACACCGCTCGCCCCTCAGCGGATCTGATTGAGGAGTTCGACGCCCTGCGTCACGATCCGCTTGGCGGGATCGAGCCCCGAGATGACCAGCATGCGGTCGCCGTCCAGCGGCTCCACGCGCACTTCGCGCGGCACGAAGCGTTCGGCGTTGGCGTGTTCGTAGACTATCATCTGGCCGTTGCCGGCGCGAACAACGGCGGTCCTTGGCACGGCGATGCCGGTCTTCGTCTCTTCGGTCTCCGCGAGGACAGTCAGCAACTGTCCCATACGCAGTCCACGTGTGCTTTCGTTCACCGCGAAGTGGATCGGGATCGCCTGGTTGCGGTCGGCAAAGCCCGTGCCCTGGTAGTCGAGCTTCAGCGAACGTCCGTCGTTTAGCCGCGCCGTGCCGGTCTTCGCGCCGGCCAGCGCATCGAAGGTCAGGGCCTCGATCCAGAGCCGGTCGGGATTGACGATCTGGAAGATGACCGCATTGACCTCGACTACCTGGCCCGGTGTCGCGGCCGCCGAGGCGACAACGCCATCGACGGGCGCCGTCAGGCCCTCTGGCTCTCGTAGCCCCCGATCGAGATTGGCGCGACGGTTCTTAAGTCCCTTGAACTCTAGCTCCGCATCCTCGATCTGTGATCGAGCGATCACGTTTGCGATCGGACGCAGCCGCTCCAGCCGTCGCTGAACCAGCGCAATCTGTTGATCAAGCTCCCGCGCCAGCTGCTGCTGGCTCGTGATGTCGGCCGCACCGAGCGAGGGTTGAACAAGCGCCAGAACGTCGCCGGCTTTGACGCGTTGCCCGAGTCGGGGGAAACCGCCAGGCGGCGGCGAAAGACGCCCCGTCACGGACGTCTGCACGGAGCCACTGGCGGAGGGATCGGGGATCACGCGGCCGGCAAGAGCGATCGAACGGCGATGCTCCTCCGACTTCGCCATGATCGTGCGCACGCCCAGGATGCGCTGGGTCGCCTTGGGCACGAAGACCGCGCCGTCCGGAAAACGCTGCGCGAGATCAACGGCCGACTGGACCGCAGCCCGCGCACCAGGCGGCGCACTATCCGCTTTTGCGTCGCTGACACCGAGCGCCAAAGCCAGCGAGGCAATCAGAACAGAAGCTGTCTGAGGCTGACCCTTGCGGCGGCTGCGCATCACCAGCATTCCGGCAAGGAACGCGACGATGCCGACTGCCGGAAGCGTCGGGTCATAGGACGCGATCCGCTCCTTGACACCACTCGCGACCGCTGTGGCGACAGGCCACGAAGTCTTGACGACAACCCGGGCAGGCGTCTTCGGCGCCGGTAATCTCAGCGTACCGGTCAGGACGTCGATGTCGGCGCCGGCCGTCACCGTGAAGATGAGATCATACGATCCGCCACTTGCGGCCCAATCCACGGGCAAGCCATAGGTCCCATCGGGGTTCTCCTTCGCCGCGACAGTGCCTTTCGGGGTATCCACCTCGATCTGCGCACCGGTCACCGGCTCATTGGTCACGAAACGGTCCACGAAAATCGTCAGTGCATTGTTGCGATAGACCGCGATCAGCTCGAATGTCGTCGAGGAGGCGTCGATCCTTGGCGCGATCGTGGTGGAAACGGGCGTCGGCGGCGCGCCGTGGTCGTGTCCTTCGTGGGCTCTGAGACCAGATGCCAGGCTTGCGAAGGCCACAACCGCCAAAGCCGCCATGGTCCATCGACCACGCGTCGTACCCGACCGCGCTGGATGTGCGTTCGCCAGCATCGGCAACTTCCTCAATCCTTGAATCTGCTTCAGGCCAATATCAAAAAGGGGTTCCACGCGTCTGTTACAATTTGTTTCAGTACTTCGCACCGACCACGGCTACACTGGTCGCGACGATCGGTGAGCAACCGCGGGAAAAGATGACATCTGGACAACTCACGACAACGAATGCCGATCACGGGCATATTCTCGTGGTTGACGACGATCCGCAGATCCGGCTGCTCGTGTCGCGCTTTCTGCAGCGTCACGGCTATCGGGTATCTGGCGCGGCAGACGGACGCCTCATGAACGAGATTATGTCTCGGTCGCCGATCGATCTCGTTATCCTGGACGTCATGCTTCCTGGGGAGAGCGGCCTTGATCTCTGCCGCGTCGCACGCGCCACCACGCAGGTGCCTATCATCATGCTGACCGCGCGTGGCGACGAAGGCGACCGGATCGCCGGGCTTGAGGTTGGGGCTGACGACTATGTGACCAAGCCCTTCAGCTCGCGCGAGCTGCTGGCGCGCGTTCGCGCAGTACTGCGCCGCATGCGCGGCCGCCCCGCGAGTTCCGATCCCCATGGCGCTGACATAGTCGGCTTCGACGGCTGGTCGCTCGACCTCAGACGGCGCGAACTCACGTCGCCGCAAGGCGTTCTCGTGGACTTGTCCTCCGGCGAATTCGACATGCTGGTGGCCTTCATCGAGCATGCGAACCGGGTGCTCTCGCGCGACGTGTTGATGGAGTTCGCCAAGACCCGGACCTCCGACCCCTTCGATCGGACCATCGATGTTCAAGTGAGTCGCCTACGTCGGAAGCTGTCGGATGGAGAGGAAGACAGTCGCATGATCAAGACGGTTCGCGGAGCGGGCTACATGTTCACGCCAAGGGTCACCGCCAATAGACGGACCGTCGGATGATTTTGAAACGCATACTGCCAGACACTGTCGTCGCCCGCGCCGTCGCTATCCTGGTGGCGGCGCTCGTGGCCGTGCATCTCATGGGCTATTGGGGCTATCGCGTAAGTGCGAGCGCTGTGGCCGAGAGCGCCCGCGACCGGGCTCTCGCCGAACGGCTCGTTTCGATCAAGCGTGCGGTCGCCAACATTCCCGATCCGTCGGAACGAGACCGGGCAGCCCATGCGCTTTCGAGCAGCAGCCTGGAGGTGCACTGGAGCCGGATCAGCCTTGTGCTGGCAAACGCCCCACTGACCGATCGCGCCAAAGCCACGGCGCAGCGGCTGAAGGAGCTTGTCCCCGATCTCGCGACCGAGGCTTTCCGCATTGGGTTCGCCGACGACGGCGCGATCGCCTCGGGCGAGACGGAGCCCTATCGCCACATGCTGCTGATATCGATGCGCCTCGATGATCAGAGCTGGGTGAACTTCTCGACGCCAAGGCTAGGCATCGTTCCTCACTTCGATCCCGCCGTCCTGGCGCTGACGATCTGCCTCGCCGTCGTGATCGTCGTGATCGCCGCGCTGCTGCTCGCGTGGGTAACGCGGCCATTGCGTGACCTCGCCGTGGCGGCCGAGCGCTTCAGCCTCGACGGCAAGCCGGAGCCGCTCGATGAATCAGGGCCGTCTGAGGTCCGCCGCGCCGCCCACGCCTTCAACACGATGCGCGAACGCATCCGTAAGCTCGTGGGCGAACGCACGCAGGCGCTTGCTGCCGTCTCCCATGATCTCAGGACGCCAATCACCCGCATCCGCCTGCGCTCCGAACTCCTTGACGACACGCCAACGCGTGAGTCGATCGAAGCCGATCTTTTCGAAATGGAGGAGATGATCGACTCCACGCTCGAATTCCTTAAGTCCGGCGAGAGCTCCGAGCAGCGGCGCCGCCTGAACCTTTCGTCGATCGCCGAGACTTGCGTCGATGACGCCAAGGATGTCGGGCGTGACATCGAATTCTCGGGCGCCGAAAATCTTTCCGTCGAAGGTCAGCATCTCGCGATAAAAAGGGTGGTCAGCAACCTTATCGGGAACGCCCTCAAGTACGCGATGACGGTGCGCGTGGAGGCGCGTCGCGACGGCGCCTTGGCCGAACTCGTGGTGCTCGATGATGGGCCGGGAATTCCGGATGACAGATTGGAAAGCGTGTTCGATCCCTTCGTGCGGATTGAAGCATCGCGGAGCAAGGAGACCGGCGGCGTCGGCTTGGGTCTTACGATCGCTCGCTCTATCGCGAGGGCGCATCATGGCGATATCGCCCTTGCGAACCGGGTCGAGGGCGGGATGTCGGCGACGCTGCGACTGCCGATCGCGCCCATTCAACCGGCCAGACGACAGACCGCCCGGTCCGCTGCTCGGCTGCCTGTCCTTAGAGTCTGACTCGATAAGGGATCGAGCGGGTCAGACGGCGAGCCTGCGGGTCAGCAGCCTAATGCTTGCGACGAGGACCCAGGCTTCGGCGCTGGAGACGCCGGTGGACCGGCCGTTCTGTTCACGAGCTTGTAACCGACGGACCGTAGCTGTCGTTCGCTAGCGTCAACGGTGGGAACGATGATGACGATTTCCGACGACCTCCTCGACATCTATGTCGGCAGGGCTACCGGCGGCTACGGCCTGGCGAGTGTCAACCAGCTACAGCACGCTTTGCAGGCCGCGACGCTTTCGGAAAAGGCCGGAGACCCGCCGAGTCTGATCGTGGCGGCCCTGCTGCACGACGTCGGCCACATGATCCACGATCTTGGGGAGAACCCGGCATCCGCCGGAATCGACGATCGCCACGAAGACGCCGGAGCCGAATGGCTGGCGGCGTGGTTTCCGCCCGCCGTGGTGGAGCCCGTGCGTTTGCACGTGGCGGCCAAGCGGTATTTGTGCGCCGTCGAACCCTCGTATTTCGGCACGCTGTCGCGCGACTCGATCCGTAGTCTCGCGTTGCAGGGGGGACCCATGTCCACCGACGAGGTCGCCGGTTTCGACCGGCTGGAGTGGGCCGAAGGGGCGACGAAGCTCAGACGGTACGACGAAGCGGCCAAGGATCCGGCAGCGCGGACCCGCAGCTTTGAATACTTTCTGCGCTACGTCGGGACCTGCCGGGGACAAGCGCTGGTCGCTGCGGCGATACGTCCATAGGCGTGGATTCATCCAGACCCGGAAGCCAGCCACGGCTTTTCCAGTCCATGTCACCAATCGGTCATGTCACTGTCTCGTATCCGTAGTCCCGGGCCGGTAGGCTGTCGCAGGCGACAACCGGCGAGGTTTCGATGCTGCGACTGGAAGGCCTTGTTAAGAATTTCGGCGACAAGCGGGCGGTCGACAACGTGTCGCTCGCGGTGCCGGCGGGCCAGCTGGTCGGGGTGATCGGGAGATCCGGTGCCGGCAAGTCGACCCTTCTTCGCATGATCAACCGGCTCGTCGACCCGACCAGCGGCCGGATCGAATACGACGGCATCGACGTGACGGCTCTGCAGCGCGCCGACCTTCGTGCCTGGCGCGCCCGCAGCGCCATGATCTTCCAGCAGTTCAATCTGGTGGGTCGTCTCGACGTGCTGACCAACGTGCTGATGGGGCGACTCAACAAGGTCTCGACGACCCGTTCGGTGCTGAAACTCTGGTCCGACGAGGACAAGGCGCTGGCGCTGGCCGCGCTCGAGCAGTTCGGCATCGCGGGTATCGCCGCGCAGCGGGCCGAATCGCTGTCGGGCGGCCAGCAGCAACGCGTCGCCATCGCGCGGGCGCTGGTGCAGGAGCCCGACATGATCCTAGCCGACGAGCCGGTCGCGTCGCTCGATCCACGCAACACCAGGATCGTGATGGACGCGTTGCGCCGCGTGAACAGGCATTTCGGCATCACCGTGCTGTGCAACCTGCACTCGCTCGACCTTGCCCGCGAGTATTGCGACCGGCTGGTTGGAATATCCGCCGGCCGCGTCGTGTTCGACGACGTTCCCGCGGCGCTCACCGAGCATGTCGCGCGGGAACTTTATGGCCTCGAGGCCGACGAGGTGATGGACATGCCCGCGTCGCGCGCGCCGGCAGGCGTGGTCGCGGTCGCCGCCTGAATTTTTCGCCGGGCGTCGCCGGACGCGCGCCCTCCCCCCTAGAAGAACCGGAGTACAAACATGATCGTCCGCCGCAATCTCATCGCCCTCGCGGCCTCCGCTGCTGCGTTCGCCGCCTCGCCGGCCCTCGCGCAGAGCTGGAAGGCCAGCCATCCGGAACTCGTGTTCGCCGTGGTTCCGGCCGAGAACGCCTCGGGCGTCACCGAGCGCTTCCAGCCGTTCGTCGAATACCTGTCGAAGGAACTCGGCGTGAAGATCACGCTGCGCATCGCCAACGACTATGCCGCCGTGATCGAGGGGCAGCGGGCGGGCAATATTCACATCGGCGCCTACGGCCCCGCAGCCTACGCGCGGGCGGCGATCACCGGGGTGAAGGTCGAGCCGTTCGTCACCACCCGCAACGCCGATGGGTCGCTGGGCTACTATTCGGTCACCTACGTGCTCGCCAAAAGCTCCTACACGAAAATGGCCGATCTGAAGGGCAAGACGCTGGCGCTGGTCGACCCCAATTCGGCGTCGGGCAACAACGCGCCGCGCTTCTTTCTCAACCGCGACGGCTACGACGTCGACTCCTACTTCGGCAAGAACATCTACGCGGGCAGTCACGAGAACGCGATCCTCGCGCTGACCCAGGGCACCGTCGACGCCGCCGCCAACTGGTGGAACGCGGAAGACGATTCCAATCTCACTCGCATGCTGAACAAGGGCATGCTGAAGAACGCCGACGGCTCGCCGATGAAGGCGTCGGACTTTCGCATCGTCTACAAGTCCGACCTGCTGCCCAACAGCCCCTACGCCTATCTCGCCTCGCTGCCGGCCGATCTCAAGACGGCAATCTCGAAGGCGTTCATGGAGGCGCCGACGAAGGCAAAGCCTGCATTCGACAAGCTGTCGGACGGCAAGGACAGGGAGTTCGTGAAGAGCGACGCCAAGTCGTTCGACCCGATCGTTCAGATGATCCGCTTCGTCGACGAGATGCGCAAGAAGCGGTCGTAAAGGACGGCGTGCCGGAGATGAGCGACAGCGCGTGCTTCGGCCTTTCGTCCATCCCGACCCGATCGTAGATCAGTAGAATGGCCATAGCGATCCAGAGGCTTCCCGACGGGCGGGAAGCCGCCATGATGCGGGCCTACGCCGAGGCCGTGGCGGCCCGGCGCGCCCGCACCGCGCTCGGACTCGTCATCCTGTTGCTGCTCGCCGCGGTATCGGCGCACGTCAGCGAAGTCGACATCGGAAAGTTCGTCGACCATATCGGCGGCGTCGGCGGCTACTTCGACCGCACGCTGCGGCTGGAATCCGGCGCCCGCGTCTGGACCGACCCCGCCGACTGGCTGTGGGGCTGGAAGCGCTGGGGACGGTTGCTCGTCGATACGCTGCTCATCGCCTATCTCGGCACGGTGCTGGGCGTCATCGCCGGCTTTTTCCTGTGTTTCCTCGCCGCCGAAAACCTCACGCGCTCCAGGCCGCTCCGCTTCGCCGTCCGCCGCTTCCTCGAGGCGTGCCGCACGGTGCCGGAGATTGTGTTTGCGCTGGTGTTCGTGGTGGCGTTCGGCCTGGGTCCGCTGCCCGGCGTCTTGGCCATCCTGATCCACACCATGGGCGCGATGGGCAAGCTGTTCGCCGAGGTGGTCGAGAACATCGACATGAACCCGGTCGAGGGCGCCACCGCCAGCGGCGCCGGCTGGGTCCAGGTGGTGCGCTTCGCCGTGGTTCCCCAGGTGCTTCCCAATTTCGCCTCGTACAGCCTGCTCCGCTTCGAAATCAACGTGCGCGGCGCGGCCGTGATGGGCTTCGTCGGCGCCGGCGGAATCGGCCAGGATCTCGTCGAGGCGATCCGCAAGTTCCACTATTCGGACGTCAGCGCGATCCTTCTGATCCTCATCGCCACGGTCATGGTCATCGACCTGCTCACCGAACGTCTGCGACACCGCCTCATGGGCAGGGGAGCGGCCTGATGAGGAGCCCGCTGCGCGCCGCCGCGACGAACGACCTCGCCGGAATCAGGGCGCGCCATCCCGACGTGTTCGCGCTTTCGCCGGCGCAGCGGTTGACCGGTCCCGCCATCGTGGCCATTGGCGTCGGTCTCGCGCTTTACGCATTGTGGCGGCTGGAGTTCTCGTTCGAACGTATCGGGACCGGGATCGTCCAGCTCGGTTATTTCCTGACTCTGATGGTGCCGCCGTCCAGCGGCGGCAAGTTCGCAATGTATCTCGGTGCTCTCGCGGAGACGCTGGCGATCGCGTTCCTGGGGACGCTGGTGGCGGCCGTGCTGGCGGTGCCCGCCGCGTTGTTGGCGGCCCGGAACGTGGTCGCCAACCGGGTCGTCCACTTTCTCGCCCGCCGCGGCCTCGACTCGATCCGCGGCATCGATACGCTGATCTGGGCGTTGATCTTCGTCAGCGCCGTCGGCCTGGGTCCCTTCGCCGGCATGCTGGCGATCGCGGCGGCCGACTTCGGTGCCTTCGGCAAGCTGTTCTCCGAGGCGATGGAGAACAGCGACCGCAAGCCGGTCGACGGCGTCCTCGCCAGTGGCGGCTCGGAGATACACGCGGTGCGGTTCGGAGTGCTGCCCCAGGTGTTTCCGGTCATGCTCAGCCAAGTGCTTTACTACATCGAATCGAACACGCGCTCGGCGACGATCATCGGCATCGTCGGTGCCGGCGGCATCGGCCTGCACCTCGCCGAGGAAATCCGCACGCTCGAATGGAGCCGGGTGGCGTTTCTGGTGTTGATGATCCTGGTCACCGTCGCGGCCATCGACTCGGTGTCCGCTCGGGTGCGCTTCGCCATCATCGGGGATCGACGGAGGGCGGCGTGACGTCTCGCGTGCCGGGCAGCCCCGAGGCCCCGCGCTATGCCCTGTACTACGCGCCGCGACCGGACGAGGGGATCGCGCGAGCGGCGGGCCGCTGGCTTGGCCGCGATGCCGAAACCGGCCAGCTCTTCGGGCAACCCATCATACCCGGGGTATCGTCCGAGCAGGTCGCGAAGGCGACGGCCTCGCCCCGACGGTATGGCTTCCACGGGACCCTGAAGGCGCCGATGGCCCTGCGCGAAGACGTTTCCGAGGGGACGTTCCTCAGTGCCGTCGGGGATTTCGCCGCGTCGACCGGGAGCTTCGCCGTCCCCAGGCTCGCGTTGGTCCTTCTCGACGGCTTTCTCGCCCTGGTGCCCGCCGCAGCGTGCACGGAGCTTCATGCGCTGGCGGACCGGTGCGTGACGGAGTTCGATGCATTGCGGCTGCCCGCGTCGGACGAGGAGCTGACTCGCCGGCGATCGGGAGGCCTGTCGCCCAGGCAAGAGGCACTCCTCGCCCGGTGGGGATATCCCCATGTCCTGGACGAGTGGCGGTTTCACCTGACGCTGACGGGGCGCATCGACGACGACGCGACGAGCGTGGCGCTCGCGGCCACGCTCAGGCTTCACTTCGAGGCGTTCATCGGACGACCGCTGCCGGTGCGCGATGTTTGCGTCTTTCGGGAAAGCGCCCCCGGACAGCCATTCGTCGTGCTGTCTCGCTTCAGACTCGGCGGTCGCTCGACGGTGGCTTGACGAGATCGACGATCAGGCGCGCGAAGGCGCGCGCGGCGTTGTCGAGCGGTCCGTCGTTTACGATCGTCACGAGGCTGGCGTGGTCGACCGCGAACGCGGTACCGCGCTCAAGGCGTTCAGCCATCGCCGCGCGGTCCTCGCGACCGCGGTCCGCGATCCGGGCGGCCAGCATGTCCATCGGCGCCGTGATGACCACCGGACGAAGGAAAGGCGCATCCGGCCCCAGGTGCTGGAAGTGCTCCCGCGAACCGCTGACGACGACGGCGAATCCGGCGCGACGCCAGGCGTGAATCTCGCTGCCGATGCCGTAGTCGTTGCCGTGGGCGTGCCAGTCGAAGGCGAACAGGCCACGCGCCCGCCGGACCGCGAACTCCGGTCGGGTGAGGGCGACGTGGTTCTCGCCGCCGCTGTCGGCGGGACGGGTTATGTAGCGGTGGGCGAACAGCACGGCCGGCCCGGCGCCCAGCAAAGTGCGTGCGCGCCGGAGAACGGAGTCTTTCCCCGCGCCGGACGGTCCCATGACGTAGACGAGCGGCGCCTCGATGTCAGACAACGCGCTCCCCTTCGCGCCAGACCGTGCGCACGACGGGAGCGCCGTCGACGGTGCGGACACGCACGAGATCGGCGCGCCGGTCGGCCGCGATTTCGCCGCGGTCCTGCAAGGCCACCGCGAGCGCTGGGTTGCGCGAGGCCAGCCGCACGGCGGCCGGGAGCGAGATTCCCGACCCGCCGAGCGCCAGCTTGAAAACCGCCTCCATCAGACTGGTCGGCACGTAGTCGGACGACAGGATGTCGGCCGTACCGTCGATCAGGAGCTCCGAAGCAGCGATGTTGCCGGAATGCGAGCGACCGAGGACGAGGTTCGGCGCGCCGACGAGAACCGACAGCCCGCCCGCCCGCGAAGCTTCGGCTGCCTCGCGGGTAGTGGGGAACTCGGCGATCGTCATGCCGTCGGCGACCGCCTCCTGGACGTGTGCGGTCGTGGCGTCGTCGTGGCTGGCCAGCGGCAGGGCGCGCGCCTGGGCCCGTTCGACGATTTCGCGGCGATGGGAAGCGGCGTTCTTGCGGTGCAACGCGAGCGACTTTGCAGTGAACGCCTCGAACTCCGCGTCCGTCATCGCGAACTTCTTCGTGTAGTATAGCCGCTGTTGCGCCGGGTCGACGAACTGGCGCTGGCCCGGCGTATGGTCGTTGATGGAAATCAGGCCCACGAGCGGAAGATCGATCCACCGGTCCACCGCCTCGACCGCGTCGTCGGCCGAAATTTCGCAGCGCAGGTGCAGGCGGTGTTCCGCGCGAGTCATGCCGCTCCGGCCGACGGCGATGACCGCCTCGACCATCCGTTCGCGATCGCGAACCCGGTCGGAGTTTCCGCGCACGTCGCCGAGCGCCAGCGAGTCGAACACAGTCGTGATGCCGGCGGCGCCGATCTGGGTGTCGTGGGCCATCACCGCGGGAATGCTGGGCCACGCCACGCCCGGTCGCGGCGAGAAGTGCTTCTCCATGTTGTCGGTGTGCAACTCGACGAGACCGGGCAGGAGGTAGTCGCCGTCGAGATCGATCGCTCCGCCGACGTTGCTGCGCCCGCGCGAGACTTCCACGATCTGGTCGTCCCGCACAACGACGGTGCCGTCGAACACCTCGTCCGGCGTCACGACATGGGCGTTGGTGAAGATCATGTCGGGGCTCATTCGTGGACTCCGGGAAGGGCGACGCGATGGACGCGGGTCGCGAGGGCATCGCGCATGTTGGCGTCGTGGAAGATGGCCACGATCGCGGCGCCGGCGTCCCGTCGCTCGCGGACGAGGTCGACGACGGCGTCGCGGTTCTCGGCATCGAGCGACGCGGTCGGCTCGTCGAGCAGCAGCACGGGATAGTCGACGCCGAGGGACCGGGCGATGTTCACCCGTTGCTGTTCGCCGCCGGAAAACGTCGCCGGCGGCAACGCCCACAGGCGTTCCGGAATTCGCAGGCGGTCCAGCAGCGACTTCGCGCGTGCGTCGGCTTCCGAACGGGAACGCCCCGCCCGGATCATGGGCTCGGCCACCACGTCGAGAGTGGCGACGCGCGGGATCACCCTGAGAAACTGGCTGACGAACCCCATGGTCCGGCGACGAACGTCCAGCACTATCCGGGGTTCGGCGTCCACCAGTTCCGTCCAGCCATCGTCGTGTCGAACGCGGATCGATCCGGCTTGCACCCGATAGTTCCCGTATAGAGACCGCAGCAGCGTGCTCTTTCCCGCGCCGGACGGTCCGACCAGGGCGAGGCACTCGCCGGTCTCGACCGAGAGCCCGACGTCGCGGAGAACTGGCAGCGTCAGTCCTCCCTGGGCGTGGACGGTGAACGACTTGCGGAGTCCGGTGGCGGCGAGAGCGATGGACATGGCGCTACACCGGCAGGATCGAGGAGACGAGGGTTTGCGCGTAGGGATGCTGCGGATCGTCGAGCACCTGGTCGGTCAAGCCATCCTCGACTACCCCGCCGCCCTGCATGACCATGAGCCGGTGCGTCAGCATCCGGGCGACGCCGAGGTCGTGCGTGACCAGCACGACCGAGAGGCCGAGATCGGCGACAAGGCCGCGCAACAGGTCGAGGATGCGGGCCTGCACCGACACGTCCAGTCCGCCCGTCGGCTCGTCCATGAAGACCAGCCGCGGGTGGCTGACCAGGTTGCGGGCGATCTGGAGCCTTTGCCGCATGCCTCCCGAGAACGTAGTCGGCCGGTCGTCGATTCTGTCGCCGTCGATCTCGACCCGCCCCAGCCAGTCGATGGCGGCGCCCCGGATGTCGCCGTAGTGGCGCGCGCCGACCGCCATCAGACGCTCGCCGATGTTCGCGCCGGCGCTGACGCCCATGCGCAAGCCCTCGCGGGCGTCCTGGTTGACGAATCCCCATTCGGTGCGGGCGAGAAGCCGTCGGCGCGCTTCCGACAGGGCATGGATATCCACGACGCCGGACGATGCCGACGCATACGCGACCGCGCCGCCGTCGGGGGTCTGCCGGCCGGCGAGGCAATCGAGCAGTGTCGTCTTGCCGGATCCGGACTCGCCGACGATCCCCAGAACCTCGCCAGGCCACAGGTCGAGGTCCACGCCGGTACAGGCGATCCTCTCGCCGAAACGCTTCTCGATGCCACGGGCACGCAACAACGGCCGGTCGTCGAGCGCCGTCACGAGGCCGGCTCCGTCGCGGCGGTCCGACTGCCGCAATAGTCGGTGTCGGAACATACGAAAAGGCGGCTTCCCGCGTCGTCGACGATCATCTCGTCGAGGAAGCTTTCCGAGGAGCCGCACAGCGCGCAGCATCCCGTCCAGCGTTCGATCTCGAACGGGTGGTCGTCGAAATCTAGACTTTTCACCGACGTGTAGGGCGGGACGGCGTAGATTCGCTTCTCGCGGCCGGCGCCGTAGATCTGCAAGGCCGGGCTCCGGTCGAGTTTCGGGTTGTCGAACTTCGGGATCGGCGACGGGCTCATCATGTAGCGGCCGTCGACCAGGACCGGGTAGTTGTAGGATTTGGCTATACGGCCGTGTCGCGCGACGCTTTCGTAGAGACTGACCTGCATCACGCCGTACTCTGCCAGCGCGTGCAGCGTCCGCGTCTCGACCTCGCGCGGCTCGAGCGTGCGGAGCGGCTCGGGAATCGGCACCTGGAAGACGAGAATCTGGCCTTCGCGGAGCGACGTTTCGGGTACGCGATGACGGGTCTGGACGATGGTGGCGTCGGCCGTCCTGGTGGTGGTCGCAACGTCGGCAACCCGCGCGAAGAAGCGCCGGATGCTGACGGCGTTGGTGGTGTCGTCGGCGCCCTGGTCGATGACTTTCAGCGTGTCGTCGCGACCGACGATGGCGGCCGTGACCTGGATGCCGCCCGTGCCCCATCCGTAGGGCAGCGGCATCTCCCGTCCGCCGAACGGAACCTGATAGCCCGGAATCGCGACGGCTTTCAGGATCGCGCGCCGGATCATGCGCTTGGTCTGCTCGTCGAGATACGCGTAGTTGTAGCCGCCGTCGAAGGTCGACTGGTCGTTCGATGAACCGGACATGGCCTATTCCGCCGCCCGGTCGAGCGCGGGGGGCGCCGCGCGCGATTCGACCTCGGCGCGCAAGGCCCGGACCACGACGAGCTCCGACTGAAAGTCGACGTAGTGGGGCAGCTTGAGGTGCTGGACGAACCCGGACGCCTCGACATTGTCGCTGTGCGAGAGGACGAATTCTTCGTCCTGGGCCGGCGAGGTCGCGGACTCGGCCAGTTCCCGTGCGCGCAAGGCACGATCCACGAGTGCCATCGACATCGCCTTGCGTTCGGCATGGCCGAAGGCCAGGCCGTAGCCGCGCGTGAACTGCGGCGGCACGTCGCGGGACCCGGCGAACTGGTTCACCATGTCGCATTCGGTGACGTCGATTTCGGCGATCTCGATGGCGAACCCCAACTCTTCCGGGATGAAGGACACCGGCACCGGGCCATGGCGTATCTCGCCGACGAACGGATGGTTGTTGCCGTATCCGCGTTGCGTGGAGTAGCCCAGCGCGAGAAGGAAACCCTCGTCGCCACGCGCGAGATTCTGAAGCCGCACGGAGCGGTCGGCGGGCAGATCGAGAGGCTCGCGGGTCAGGTCGCCGGGCTCCCGCGCGGCAGGTGGTGCCTCGAGTATCCCCTCGCGTTCCAGGATGGCGCCGACATGCGCCATTGGCTGCGCCGTCGCGTCCGGATCGACCGGCGCCGCGGGACGATCGGCCTCCACGGCAAGCGAGAAATCCAGCAGTCGATGCGTGTAGTCGAACGATGGCCCGAGCGACTGGCCGCCGGGTACGTCCTTGAACGTCGCCGAAATGCGGCGTTCCACGATCATCTGGCCGGTGTCGATCGGAACGCTGGCGCCGAACCGCGGCAGCGTCGTCCGGTAGGCGCGAAGCAAAAAGATTGCTTCGACGAGATCGCCGCGCGCCTGCTTCACCGCCAGCGCCGCCAGCTCGCGATCGTAGCAGGACCCCTCGGTCATCACCCGGTCGACGGCGAGCGTGAGCTGCCCGTCGATCTGCGCCAGGGAAATCTCCGGAACCGTCCGGTCTCCGCGACGCTTGTCGGCGAGCAGATCGAGCGAGCCGGCGATCGCGGCTTCTCCGCCCTTTACGGCAACGTACATGTCAGCTGTCCACCGCGACGCCGCGCGGAAAGGCGAGAATCCGCGACGCGGTCGCGAAGACGATGTCGAGACCGCACGGAAAGGATTCCCGGTCGGCGCGCCGGTTGTCCCAGAAGGATTCCGGAACACCCGGAACCGACACTTCGATCCGGCCATCGATTCCGGGCCCTCGCCATGTCCGGGGCGCGGACCCATCCAGCGACGGCACCTGGATCAGGAGGGTCGCGGAGCGATCGGGATAGGTGTCCGTGCCGATCGGGAAGCCAGCCAGATATCCCGCATCGGTCTCCGACAGGACCGCGATCGCGGCATCCTCGCGTCGCGCGACGATTTCGGCACCCGTGTGGAAGCGTATGAAGTCTCGGACGGCAGGCTGATCGAAAGACGGGGCGAGCCAGACCGGCGCGTCGCCATCGGCCAGCGTGAGCAGGATGGCGGCGCTCGCGCCGCAAAGCGGTCCCGCCGGGTTTGGCGTCCGCTCCAGATCCCCGATTCTCCCGGGATGGGCGAACGCGTTCAGAACGGCGCGGAACGTCCTTTGCGAATCGTGCGTTGGATCGTCGAAGCCCGTGCCGACATCGCCAAGAAGCGCGACGCTCATGCCGCCGCCTCGCGTGCCACGGTGAAAAATTCCACTTTGGTCGCCGCGACGCGTCCGGCGGCCATCCGTCGACGGTCCTCGTGCTCTTTCGCCAGAGGCTCGACGATCATCGTCTCGATGCGCGCCCGCCACTCCGGCAGCGCGCCAAGCGCGTCGACAACGGCAATAATCTCTACTTTTCCGCGGTCGCGGCCGCCGGCATAGCCGATGCCGAGTTGCCCGCCCGCGAGCCGCACCGCCGCTCGCGTCGCCGTCATTTCGCCCGCGCAGAAAGCGGCTCCGGCGCCGGAAGTACGGCCCTGCACCATGACAAGGCCGACCTCGGGACGACGCACCACCACGTAGTCGGGTGGCGCGCCCAACGCGCTCCAGAGGGAGCGAAGGCGGCTCCCCGGAGATTTCGCCAACACCGACAGCCAGCGACGGCGGCGTTCCGTCGGGTCGTCGGGCGGGGGTGATTGCTGATCGCTGATGGTCATGACCGGCGCACCATCGAAGCGCCGCGTTACAATTCGGCGCAGGATTCTATAAGAATTTGTGACGGCGACATGCTTTCGGTGGACCGCCGCCGGGGCGGTCGGGTTCGCGCTCCGGCGCGGCGCGAGCCACCGGCCGGCCGCCGCGAAACCGATGGCGGGATCGTCCGCGACCGCCCCGCCGCAGGCACCCCGAAAGGGCGGTGTTCCGAGCCTATGCCGGCAGCAGCTTCTGCACGTCGGCGGACATTTTCGCGAGCGTCGCCAGGGGCTCGGCTTTCTGCGCCACGACCGATTGCAGATGGTCCTTGATGACGTCGGTGATCTTCAGCCCGTTCTCCCCGGGAAACGCGTACCAACCGGTCGCCTTGGGCAACTGCTTCATGGCGACGACGTGATTGGGATTGGCGGCGTAGAAGTCCTTCAGCATCGCAGGATCGTCCGCGACCTTCAGCGCCGAGGGGAAGTACCCGGTGGCTTTGACCATCATCGTGGCGCCCACCGGACCGGTCGCGAACTTGATGTAGTCCCAGGCCGCCTTTTGCTTCGCCGGATCCTTGGCGAACAGCATGGCGGTGTTGCCGCCCATCGGCAGGCGGCCGTTCGCCGTGATCGGGAACGCCGCGGTCCGGAGCTTGAACTTGTCCGCGACCTGCTTCGTGACGCCGCCGAGCCGCGACGTGGAGTGACCCCAGAGTCCCATGCTGCCCGAGGTGAAATCCTGCAGCGCCACCGACTGCGCGACGTCCCTCATCGTGCCTTCCTTGACCATGCGCGAGAGCGTCGAGATCGCCTGCTTGCCGGCCTCGGAGTCGAAGGCGACCTTCTTTTCGTCGTCGGTCAGCATCGTGCCGCCGTAGCTGAAGACAAGCGCCTGGAACATCCAGTTGCCGGTGATGTCCCAGTCGAAGTGGAAGCCTTGCGCGCCGCCGCCGAGCGCCTTTATCTTGCGCGCCAGATCGAACAGGCCGTCCCACGTCGTCGTCGGCGCGTCGGTATTGGCGCCCGCCTTGGCCGCGAGGTCGGCATTCAGGTAGATGATCGGCGTCGAGAGCGAGAAGCCGATCCCGTACTGCTTGCCCTTGACCTTGCCGATGTCGAGCAGACCCGGCGCGTGGCCGAATTCCCTGAATTGCGCGTCGGAAGCGACGAAACCGTCGAGCGGCTGCGCGATGCCCCGGTCGACGAAGATGCGCTGGCGGTTCAGGCCGTGGTAGGCGACGTCGGGCAGCGTGTTGGCGACGGCGGCCCGCAGGATGCTCTGGGTGATTTCCTCGTAACCCGGCTGCGGCGCGCGAAAGGTGATCTTGTATTGCGGATTCGCCTTCGTGAACTCGCGCGCGATCTCCTCGTGCAGCGTCTTGAACAGGTCCGGAATGGAGTACTCGACGACGATCTCGGTGGTCGATTGCGCGATGGCGGGCGCGGCGACCAGGGCGGTCGTGGCGGCGAGCGAGGTGACGAGGTCGCGTCTCAGCATGATTGTCTCCGGTTGAGGTCTACTTGATGCCCGAGAGCGTCATGCCCTCGATGAACCGCCGTTGCGCGGCGAGAAAAAACAGGACCAGCGGCGCGGTGATGACGACGACACCCGCCATCAGCGGGCCGTAGTCGATACCGGCCTCGGTGTTGCGCAGATAGACGGTGCCGAGCGCCGGCATCGCCATGTCGGGACTGGTCACGATCAGCAACGGCCAGAAATAGTCGTTCCAGTGCACGACGACCGAGAGGATCCCGAACGCCGTCAGCGCCGGAACGGCGGTCGGCAGCATGATCCGCCACACGATGCCGAACTCGGACATGCCGTCCAGCCGGGCGGCGTGGACCAGATCGTCGGGCACGGTCAGGAAGAACTGGCGGATCCAGAAGATGCCGAACACCGAGATGACCGACGGCATCACGAGCCCGGCGTAGGAGTTCAGCAGCCCGACCTTGCTCAGCATGATGTAGTGCGGAATGGCCGGCACGTGCGCCGGGATCAGCAGTCCGAACAGCACGAGGGAGAACAACACTTTCGATCCGGCGAAACGCAGCTTCGCCAGCGCGTAGGCGGCCGGCACTGCGACCGCGATCTGCAGCACGAGAATGGTCGCCGTGACGACGACGCCGTTCAGCAGGTAACGAAGCAGCGGCACCTTCTCGAACGCGGCGAGGTAGTTCCGCACGGCGTCCCACTTGCGCGGAACCAGATGGAGCTCCTGGGTGAAGATGTCGTCGGGAGCCCGCAGCGAGAGCGACAGCATCCACACGAACGGCGCCAGCATGACGATGGCGCCCGCCATCAGCGCCGCGTGGCGACCCGCTTCCGCGGCGAGCGAGGGTCGGAGGGCAATCACGAGTAGTGCACCCGCCGCTCGGCGAGCCGCACTTTGAGCAGCGTGAGCAGCAGGACGAACGTCAGGAAAACGACCGTGATCGCCGCCCCGTAGCCCGCCCGGAAGAAGCCGAAGCCTTCCTGGTACATCGTGTAGAGCAGCACTTCGGTCGCCTTGTTGGGACCGCCCTCGGTGAGCACAGCCACCGTGTCGAACACCTGAAAGCTGCGGATCGACGAGATGATCAGCACGAACAGCGTCGAAGGTCCAAGCATCGGCCACGTGACCGTCGTGAAGCGGCTCCACCATCCGTCGGCGCCGTCGATGGAGGCCGCCTCGTGCAGATCCCGGGGGATGGACTTCAGACCGGCGAGAAACAGGATCATGTTCAGCCCCAGCATCTGCCAGACGCCGATCGCGGCGAGCGTAGGCAGGGCCAGCGCGGGGTCCTTGAGCCAGTTGTGTTTGCCGAGGCCAGCTGCGTCGAAAACCAGATTGATGAAGCCGATGCTCGGATGCAGCATGATCTCCCACACCGTCGCCATCGCGATCAGCGTGGCCGTCACCGGCAGAAAGAACGCGGCCCGGTAGAACGCCCGCAAACCAGTGCCAGCCTCGATCAGCAGCGCGACGACCAGACCGAGAACGACGGAGGCGGGAACCACCATCGAGACGTAGAGCAGCGTATTGGTCAGCGACTTGCGGAACACCTCGTCGCCGAGAAGCGCCCCGTAGTTGTCGGCGCCGACCCAGTTGAGCGACGCCGCGCCGAACTGCCAGTCGGTGAACGACAGGACGACCGTCGCGACCGTCGGCAGGACGAGAATGCCAAGCAACAGGATCGTCGCCGGCGCGACCAGGCCGTACGCCGCCAGCGCCTCGGTCCGCGCTGGCGTCTTCCGCGCGATATTCTCAGCGCCGGGCGTGCCGGCGATGGCGGCGAGGGTCATGGCCTCGCCTCGATGCGGCGCCCGTCGGGCGCGAACAGCAGGATACGGGCCAGGATCGGCCGGACGCGGACGGGTTGGCCTCGCGCGAGACCGTAACCGCCGTCCGGCGTCACGCGGACGATCACCGGTTGGGCCGATCCTCGGCACGCGACGTGAACGAACACGTCCGCGCCCAGATTCTCGACCTGCCGGATTTCGCCGGGCAGGCCTTCGCCGTTGGCGTCGGACGCCGGCGCGATGTCGGCGTGCTCGGCGCGGAACGCGACGGTGAGAGAGGCGCCCGCCAGAAGTCCCGAGTTGAGCGGAAAGGCGATGCCGCCGGCCTCGACCATCCCGCCCTCCCGGGCTATCCCGTCGAGCGTGTTGATGCGCGGGCTGCCGATGAACACGGCGACGCGTAGATCGGCCGGCGAATCGTAGATCGTCCCTGGCGACGCTACCTGCAGCAGCCGTCCACCCATCATGACGGCGATGCGGTCCGACATCGTCATGGCTTCGGACTGGTCGTGCGTGACGTATACGAAAGTTGTCCGGAGCCTCCGGTGCAGATCGGCGATCTCCGCCCGCGCCTGGACGCGCAAGGCGGCATCCAGATTGCTGAGCGGCTCGTCCATCAGGAAGGCGCGGGGTTGGCGCACCATCGCCCGGGCGAGCGCGACGCGTTGACGCTGGCCGCCGGAGAGCTGGGAGGGCTTGCGGTCCAGCAGCGGCTCGATTTCGAGGGCGTCGGCGGCCCGACGCACGTCGGCGTCGATCTCGGCCCGGCGCTCGCGCACCGACCGCACGACGGCGCCGACGAGCGGAAGGCGCTGCCAGGGACGCAACCGACGCATGGTCAGGGGCACGGCGATATTCTGGGCCACCGTCATGTGCGGATAGAGTGCGTAGCTCTGAAAGACCATGGCGACGTCGCGTTCGCGCGGACGGAGGTGATCGACCGGCCGACCTCCGATCGAGACTTCGCCGCTGTCGTGCGTCTCCAGGCCAGCGACGATCCGTAACAACGTGCTCTTTCCGCAACCCGACGGACCCAACAGCGTCAGGAATTCGACTTCGCCGACGTCGAGCGAGACGTCGCTCAGGACGCTGGTGGCGCCGAACGTCTTGTTGATGGATCGCAAGGTGACGCCAGACATCGAACTCACTGCGTGGGACGGCCTGGCCGCAACATAGTGGGATGCGGTGTCCGCGACGTTACATCGTCGTGACTCTTGCGCGACGGTGCCGGGATGTCCGTGGATGCCGGTGCAACGACGCCGCGAGGCGATTCATTCACACGTCCCCACCCGCCGTCACGGAACTGTCTTTGGTCTGAAGCTTTGGTGTCGCCGTCCAGGCTGAAAAGCCTCCGCCATGACGATGGCCAGTCTCCAACACGCCGACCCGGCTGCCGGGGCACCCACGCGAGGTGCGACGGTCCGGCCGGCTTTCGTGCGACGGGGCTGGTGGCTACCGTACGCGCTGCTCGCGCCGTCGATCGTGTTTCTGGTGCTGTTCACATACTTGCCGATCGTGCGCGTCGCGGTGGATGCGCTGCGCGAGGTCCCGCACGCGGGTGGCCCGTCGCGTTTCGTTGGTTTGGCGAACTTTTCCGCAGTTCTGGGTGATCCGGCATTCATCAAGGCCGCGACGAACAATCTGATCTACGCGGTCGGGACGGTCGTGCCCACGATCTTGCTGGCGCTGCTGTTCGCGCTGGCGGTACGCCGCTCGAACGCCTTCACCGCCGTTCTACGTGTTGTCCTTTTCTTCCCGTCGCTCGTTCCCCTAGTGGCGGCGGCCTCGCTCTTTTTCTTCATCTTCCTGCCGCACCTGGGGTTGCTCGACCACTACCTGCGCATGGTCGGCCTCCGGGGGCCGAACTGGCTCGGCGACAGCGACGTGGCGCTGTGGTCGATCATGGGAATCACGGTGTGGAAGAACGCCGGCTACTACATGCTCTTCTACATCGCCGGTCTGCAGAACGTGCCGCGGGACACTATAGAGGCCGCGATGATCGACGGCGCCAACGGCCTGCAACGGCTGTGGTACGTGCTGTTGCCGGCGCTCGCGCCGACGACGGCGTTCGTGGTTGTCATCGCGCTGGTCAACGTGCTGACAAGCGTCGATCACGTGGTGGTGTTGACGCGAGGCGGGCCGACCAACGCCACCAATCTCGTCCTCTATTACATTTTCCAGGAAGCCCACGAGAACTTCAATTATGGCAAGGCCGCGGCGGCCACGCTGATGAGCGTCGCCGTGCTTCTGGCGATATCGCTGGGATCGGTCCGCGCTATGGAACGGGGAGGCCGCGGTGTGGCGTGACCGCGGACTCGCTCCGATGCTGCTCGCGACCCTGGTCGCGGCGGTGGCTTTCGTGTGGGCGGCACCCTTCGTCTGGACCGTCGTGGCGGCGTTCCGTCCGGACGGCGCCGGAAGTGTCGGAATGGCGTCGCTGGTGCCCGACCTCAACCCGACCCTCTCGAACTTCCGCAACGCCCTCGATAGCGGCTCGTTCGGTCTCTACTATTTCAACACCGCGCTGGTCGTGTCCGGGGTGCTCGCCGTCCAGTGCGTGACGATCAGCCTCGCGGGGTACGCTTTCGCGCGCCTGACGTTTCCCGGCCGGGACGTACTCTTCTACGCCTTCCTCCTCCAGCTGATGCTGGTGCCTCCGGCCCTGATCGTGCCGAACCTGCGCACCATCGTGGATCTCGGTCTCTACGACAGCCTCGCCGGAGCCATGGCGCCATACTTCGCTTCGGCGTTTGGCACCTTTCTGATGCGCCAGACGTTCCTCGCCATTCCCCGCGACTTCGAGGAAGCCGCGAGCATGGATGGCGCGCCGTGGTGGGCGATCGTCTGGTACGTGCTGCTGCCGATGGCGCGGCCAGGACTTGTCGCGTTCGCCATTGTCTCCGTGACCGCCCACTGGAACGAATTCCTGTGGCCGCTGATGGTCATCAACGATCCGTCCAACCACACGCTGACCATCGGGCTCGCGGCGTTCACGCGCGGCGCGGAGGGCGGCAAGGAATGGGGCGTGCTGGCGGCGGGCACGCTGCTCGTCGTGGCGCCCTTGGCGCTCGCGTTCGTCGCGTTCCAGCGGCGCTTCGTGGACAGCTTCGTATTCAGCGGAATCAAGGGTTAGGAGACTGGCGATGAAGAGCACGAGACGTTGGACGATGGCGGCCATCGCGCTGGCCACCGGCGCGGGGTTCGCCGGCGAGCCGCTGGCGCAGACGAAGATCGACTTCTTCTTTCCGGTTCCGGTCGAGGGCAAGCTGGCGCGCGAGATGACGCGCCTGGTGCGCGTCTACAACGACAGCCAGAAGGAAGTCGAGGTCACCGCCGTGTACACCGGCGGATACGACGACACCAAGCTCAAGGCCCAGGCCGCGGCCAAGGCGGGCAAGCCGCCCGCCGTCGTGCTGATGAGCGCGAACTTCAACGTCGACCTGAAGCTGTCGGGCGACATCATGTCGCTCGAACCGTTCCTGAAGGCCGGCGGCGCTACGCGCGAGAAGTTCCTCGGCGACTTCTGGCCCGCGTTGCATGCCAACGCCACGGTCGACGGCGAGTTGTACGGCGTTCCGTTCCACAACTCGACGCCGTTGCTCTACTACAACGTAGATCACTTCAAGCAGGCCGGTCTCGATCCCGCCAGACCGCCGCAGACCTGGGCCGAGCTTGCCGACGCCGCGAAGAAGCTCACGAAGCGCGACGGCGACAAGATCGAGCGCTACGGCTTCCAGATGCCGGGCGGCTACGATTACCTCGGATGGCTGATGAGCGCGCTGTCGATGTCGAACGGCGGTCGCTACTTCAACCAGGATTTCGGCGGCGAGGTTTACTACGATTCGCCCTCGATGCTGGGTGCGGTCCGCTTCGTCGACGACCTGATCCACAAGCACAAGGTGATGCCCCCGGGTGTCGTCGAGGCCGGCGGCGTGTCGACGGCGTTCTTCGCCGGCAACGCCTCGATGGTGCTGCTCTCGACCGGATCGTTGTCGTTCATCCGCGAGAACATGAAGGCGCCGTACAATGTCGGGTTCGTGCCACGCAACGTGCGCAACGCGGTGCCGATCGGCGGTGCTTCGCTGGTGATGTTCAAGGGCCAGAGCGAAGCCAGCCAGCAGGCCGGCTGGAAGTTCATTACGTGGCTTTCGTCGACCGAGACGCTGGGCGGCTGGAGCCGGTTCACCGGCTACTTCGCGCCGCGCCGTTCCAGCTACGACACCGCCGAAATGAAGGAGTTCATCGCCAGGAACCCCGACGCCAAGGTGGCGCTCGACCAGCTTCCCTTCGCCCAGCCCTGGTTCTCCACCTACCAGACGGTGGCGGTCCGCAAGGCTCTGGAAGACGAGGTCCAGGCGGTGATGAACGGGAAGAAGAAGCCCGACGCGGCGGTGAAGGACGCCCAGAAGAAGGCCGACGAGTTGCTGCGGCCCTTCAACGACCAGACGTCGCTGAAGCTTCCCTGATTCCGATCGCTCGCTTCCGTCCGGGCGCCGTCGCGTCCGGACGGGGGCGCACACCACCACGCTCCCGTTTCGAGGCACGCCGATGATCATCGCTCAAATCACCGACCTTCACGTCCGGCCGCGCGGCCGGGTAGCCTACGGCATCGTGGATACCAACGCCATGCTGGCGGCCACCGTGTCGGCGATCGCCGCGCTGCCGCGGTGTCCGGACGTGGTGATCGCCACCGGCGATCTCACCGACTGCGGACTGGCGGAGGAATACGAGGTCCTGCGCGAGACGCTGCGGCCGCTGTCGATGCCGGTCTATCTGATCCCCGGCAACCACGACCGCCGGGCCGAAATGCGGACCGCCTTCGCCGCGGACGGCTACCTCCCGACCGGCGACGGCTTCCTGCACTACGTCGTCGAGGGTCATCCCGTACGTCTCATCGGCCTGGACACCGTCGTGCCGGGGTACGGCCATGGCGGGATGTGCGCAGAGCGCCTCGCCTGGCTCGACGCGCGCCTCGCGGAGGAGCCGGAGCGGCCCACGCTCGTCTTCATGCACCACCCGCCATTTCGGACGGGATTGCTCGACATGGACAACATCAATTGCCGCAACGGCGAGGCCATGGCCGACATCCTTCGCCGCCACGACAACATCGAACGCGTGGTGTGTGGTCACCACCATCGTCCGATCACGACCCGCTGGGGCGGAACGATCGGTTCGGTCGCGCCAAGCACGGCGCACCAGGTGACGCTCGATCTGGTGCCGCACGGCAACCCGGCGACGTTCACCATGGAGCCTCCGGGCTACCAGCTTCACGTCTGGACCCCGGACGCCGGGCTGGTCACGCACACGGCCTGCGTTGGTGCCTTTCCGGGTCCGTTCCCCTTCGTTCTGGACGCCGACTATCCGGGCGTTCGGGCCCCCACCACCAAGGCAGCGTAGCAAGACGATGACCCGCAAGAAAAACGTACTCCTGATCGTCGTCGACCAGTGGCGCGGCGATCTGCTGCCGATCCTCGGCACGCCCCATCTGCGCACGCCCAATCTCGATCGGCTGTGCGCCGAGGGCGTGACGTTCCGGAACCATTTCACCCAGGGCGCTCCCTGCGGTCCGGCGCGGGCGAGCTTGCTCACCGGCCAGTACGTCATGAACCATCGCGCGGTGCAGAACACCGTGCCGCTCGACGCCCGGTTCACCAACATCGCCCTCGAGCTGCGCCAGGGCGGTTTCGATCCGGCGCTGGTCGGCTACACCACGACCACGCCCGATCCGCGCACGACGTCGCCGGACGATCCGCGCTTCCTGGTGCTCGGCAACCTCATGGACGGCTTCCGCCCCGTCGGCGCGTTCGAGCCCTATCGCGACGCCTATTTCGGGTGGGTCGCCAGCCAGGGCCACGAACTGCCGGCCAATCGCGACGAGATATGGCTGCCCGAGGGTGCGGCGTCCGAAGGCAGCGGCGCCACCGCGCGCGCGTCGCGGATACCCAAGCAGCTGTCCGACACCGCCTGGTTCACCGAGCGCGCGCTGAGCTACCTGCGGGGTCGCGACGACAAACCCTGGTTCCTCCACCTCGGCTACTACCGGCCCCATCCGCCGTTCATCGCGCCCGCGCCCTACAACGCGATGTACGATGCCGCTGACATGCCCTCGCCGGTCCGCGCCGCCAGCCCCGCGGAAGAGGCCAGCCAGAACGCGCTGCTACGCCACTACGTCGAGAACGTCAGGCAATCGAGCTTCTTCCAGGACGGCAAGAAGCTGGCCAGCGAGATGACCGACGCCGAGGTGCGCCAGACCCGCGCCACCTACTACGGCCTGATGAGCGAGATCGACGAGCATCTCGGCCGGGTGTTCGATTTTCTTCAGGCGACCGGCCAGTGGGACGACACGCTGATCGTCTTCACCTGTGACCACGGCGAGCAGCTCGGCGACCACCATCTGCTGGGCAAGATCGGCTACTTTGACGAATCCTTCCGGATTCCCATGATCGTGCGCGATCCGCGCGCGGAGGCGGGGGCAACGCGCGGCAGCGTCGTCGACCGTTTCTCCGAAACGATCGACATGATGCCCACCGTCCTCGAGTGGCTGGGCCTGCCGGTGCCGCGCCAGTGCGACGGCCGTTCGCTGCTTCCATTCTGCCACGGCGCGCCGCCGGCGGATTGGCGCACCGAGGTCCATTTCGAATTCGACTTCCGCGACGTCCACTATTCAAAGCCCGAAACGGCGCTCGGCATACCGATGGACAAGGCCAATCTCGCCGTGGTGCGCGACCACGACTACAAGTACGTGCACTTCGCCGCCCTGCCGCCGCTGTTCTTCGACCTGCGGGCCGATCCGGGCCAGTTCGAGAACCGCGCCGAAGATCCTGCCTATGCGACCCTCGTGCGCCGCTACGCGCAGAAGATGCTCGACTGGCGACTCGGTTTCGCCGATCGCACCCTGACCGGCTATCGCGCCTCGCCCGACGGACTGCAGGTCCGCGTCGGACCCGACGCGATGCCGGCTGCCATCCGCCCATCGTCCCGCTGAACGGAGAGAATTCGATGTCCACGAACACCACCCGACGCACGCTCGTCGGCGGCCTTGGCTCGGTCGCGGCGGCGACCGCCTTGCCGCGCTTCGCCATCGGCCAGGCCGATGCGCGCCCCTCGATCACGATCGCGGTGCAACAGAACACCAACACGAACACGCTGGAGCCACTCCGCGAGCAGTCGAACGTGGGCGCCCGCATGCTCTACAGCTTCATCGAGCCTCTGATCGACGCCAAGCATCAGGGCGATCTCGGCGCGCAGCCGGGCCTGGCGACATCGTGGCGGCGGATCGACGACAAGACCGTCGAGCTCAAGCTGCGCCAAGGCGTGAAGTTCCACAACGGCGACACGATGACCGCCGAGGACGTCGCGTACAGTTTCGGACCCGAGCGCATGTTCGGTACGCCGGGCGCTGCCGGCGCGGCGCCGGGCGGAACGATGTTTTCGACGGCGCCCGGCGCGGCCGGACGCGAAACGCCGCCGGAGGTACGCGCCGTGGCGCGCCGCCTGTGGCCGAAGCTCGAGCGCGTGGAGATCGTCGACAAGGAAACCGTTCGCTTCGTCAACGGCACGCCCGACGTCACGCTGGAGGGTCGCATCGGTCGCTACGGGTCCGAAATCATCAGCCGCCGCGGGTTCATGGAGTCGTCGGACTGGCTCGCCTGAGCCCGCCGCCCGGTCGGCACGGGTCCCTACCGGATCGCCGATTTCAAGCCGGACACGCATCTGGTCCTCGAGGCGTTCGACGAGTACTGGGGCGGCCGCCCGCCGATCAGGCAGATCCGCTTCGTCGTCGTTCCGGAAGTTTCCAGCCGCGTCAACGGCTTGCTCTCGGGCCAGTACGACTTCGCCTGCGACATCCCGCCCGACCAGATCGCCGGCATCGAACGCAACCCGCGCTACCACGTCGTGGGCGGGACGATCACGAACCACCGTCTGATCTGCTTCGACCAGAAGCACCCCCAGCTCGTCGATCCCCGCATCCGTCGCGCCATGGCGCTCGGCATCGACCGCAAGCTGATCGTCGACACGCTGTGGAGCGGCCGTACCCGGGTGCCGCACGGACTGCAGTGGGAGTACTACGACAAGATGTTCCTGTCGGACTGGCCGCAGCCCGCCTTCGATCCGGCGCGCGCCAGGGCTCTGATCAAGGAAGCGGGCTACAAGGGCGAGCCGATCCCGTTCCGGGTGCTGAACAACTACTACACGAACCAGGTTTCGACCGCCCAGATCCTCGCCGACATGTGGGGGCAGATCGGCCTCAACGTGAAGCTGGAGATGAAGGAAAACTGGCAACAGATTTTCGAACGGAACAGTCCGCGGGCGATCCGCGACTGGTCGAATTCGGCACCGTTCGGCGATCCCGTCAGTTCCATCGTCAACCAGCACGGGCCTGCCGGACAGCAACAGCAGGTCGGCGAATGGACCAACGCGGAGTTCAACCGTCTGTCCGAGGAGCTCGAGGGCAGCGTCGATTACGAACGCCGCCGCGTCGTCTTCCGGCGCATGCTGGAGATCGCCGAAGTCGAGGATCCGGCCTACACGGTGCTGCACCAGAACGTGATCTTCTACGGCAAGCGCCGGGACATCCAGTGGACGCCGTCCAGCCTGCAGTACATGGATTTCCGGGGCCGCAACTTCCGCGTTGGCGTCTGAGCGTGATGGTGGCTCTCCCCGACGTGGAACCAGCCACGGACCGGCGCTTGGTCGATATCCGCGGGCTGACCGTGGATTTCGACATGGGCGCGAGGGTGTCCCGCGTCCTGCACGGCATCGACCTTTCGATCGACAAGGGCGAGGTCGTCGGCCTTGTCGGCGAAAGCGGTTGTGGCAAGAGCGTGACGTGGCTCGCGGTTCTCGGCCTGCTGGGTCCCCGGGCCCATGTCGGCGGGATCGCGACCCTCGGCGGCGAGCCGCTGCTCGGGATCGGGGACGAGCGCCTGTCGCGCGTGCGCGGCGGGCGGATCGCGATGATTTTCCAGGATCCGACCGCGTGCCTCAACCCGGTCAAACGCATAGGCGCGCAGGTCTGCGAGGCGTTGCATCTGCATCGCGGCATCGTTGGCGAGCGGGCCCGCGCCGAGGCGCGGCGGCTGCTCGACCGCGTCGGCATCGCCGCCGCCGCGCAGCGCATGAACGAGTACCCACACCAGATGTCGGGCGGCATGAACCAGCGCGTGATGATCGCGACGGCGCTCGCTGGCGAACCCGACCTGCTGGTCGCCGACGAACCGACCACGGCGCTCGACGCGACCATCCAGGCGCAGATACTCGATCTGCTGCGCGAGGTGCGACGCGATACCGGCATGGCGATGGTGCTGATCTCGCACGATCTCGGCGTGGTCGCCGAGAATTGCGACCGGGTCGCCGTCATGTATTGCGGCCGCGTCGTGGAGCAGGCACCCGCGGAGCGTCTGTTCGAGAAGCCTTCCCACCCCTATACGCGCGGCCTCCTCGCGGCTTTGCCCGACCTGGCCGGACCCACGCGGCGTCTCGAGTCTATTCCCGGCAACGTGCCCGAACCCTGGAACCTGCCGACGGGTTGTGCCTTCGCGCCACGTTGCGGCGCGTGTCGGGACTTCTGCACCGGCACGGTTCCACCCTACCGCGCGGTCGCCGCGGGGCATCTGGTCGCCTGCGCGCGCGCCGGATTTCTCCATCACGCCCCGTCGGCGCAGTCCTCCGCGGTGGCGCGATGACTCCCTTGCTCGAGGTTCGCGGCCTCGCCCGGCACTACAGGGTCCGCCGGCCAGGTGGCCTGTGGGGGCGCACCGCGGTGCTCAAGGCGGTGGACGGCGTGTCGTTCGCCATCGGACGAGGCCGCACGTTGGGGCTCGTGGGCGAATCCGGCTGCGGCAAGTCGACCGCGGCGCGCCTGGCCCTTGGCCTGCTGCCGGCGACGTCGGGCGACGTTCTGTTCGATGGCCAACCGCTGTCCACGCGTCAGGACGCGGCGTGGCGGGCGTCCCGGCGCAAACTGCAGCTGGTGTTCCAGGACACGCTCGGCGCGCTCGACCGGCGACTTCCGATCGGTCTTCAGATCATGGAGCCGCTCGACATCCATGGCATCGGCACGCGTGCCGAACGGCTGGAGAAGACGAAGGACCTCTTCACCGCCGTCGGGCTGCTGCCCCACATGTTCGACCGCTATCCGCACGAACTGTCGGGCGGGCAGCGCCAACGCGTCGTGCTTGCCCGCGCGCTCGTCGCCCAGCCCGCGCTCATCGCCTGCGACGAGCCCATCTCGGCGCTCGACGTGTCGATCCAGGCGCAGGTCATCAATCTCCTGCACGACCTGCGCGAGCAGTTCGGGGTCGCCTACCTGTTCATCAGCCACGACCTGCGCGTGGTGCGGCAGGTCAGCGACGAGGTCGCGGTGATGTATCTCGGGCGGATCGTCGAACAGGGCACCCCCGATCGCCTTTTCCGTCAACCCGAACATCCCTACACGCGCGCGCTTGTGTCGGCGATACCGGTGGCGACGCCGAACCGGGCACGCCAGCGGATCATTCTCAAGGGGGACCCGCCCAGTCCCGTCGACGTGCCCGCCGGCTGCGCGTTCCATCCGCGTTGCGCCCTCGCCGGGCCGCGCTGCAGGGTCGAGACGCCGGCATTGCGTTCGATGCCGGGCGGACATCGCGTGGCCTGCCATCTGGCCGGCGAAACCGCCGCGGCAGCGTAGGAGCGGCTCGTCATGATGCGTTACTTGGCCATTCGGGGCCTGCGGGCGATCCTCACGATCGCGTTCGTGGTCACCTTCGCCTTCTTCATCCTGCGCCTGTCGGGAGATCCGGCGCTGCTGATCCTGTCGCCGGAAGCACCGCCGGAAGCGGTCGAGGCGTTTCGCAAATCGTGGGGCCTCGACCGTCCGCTGTGGGAGCAGTACCTGCGCTACTTCGTGGCGATTTTTGAAGGCAATCTTGGCCGTTCGATGCGCGACGGGCGGCCGGCGCTGGATCTGGTCATGGATCGCGTGCCCGCGACGCTCATGCTCACGTTGCCGGCCTTCGCGCTCAAGCTGTTGATCGGCGTGCCTGCCGGCATATTCGCGGCGCTCAGGCGCAATTCCTTCGTCGACCGTCTGGTGATCGTCTGCTCGGTGGCCGGCCACTCCGTTCCGAGCTTCGTGCTCGGGCTGGTCCTCGTTCTGCTCTTCGCCGTCAATCTCAACTGGCTGCCCAGCGGCGGCGCCGACAACTGGAAGCACGCCATTCTGCCGGTCGTGACCCTGGGAACCGCCGGCGCCGCGATCATCGCCCGTTTCACGCGGTCGGCGATGCTGGAGGTGCTGGGTCAGCCCTATGTTCGCGCAGCGCTTGCCAAAGGCGTGCCGTGGCCCAGCGTGGTGTGGCGCCACGCGTTGCCCAACGCGGCGATCCCGACGGTGACGATCATCGGTTTCATGGTCGGCACGCTGATCGCCGGCGCCGTCGTGGTCGAGAGCGTGTTCTCCTGGCCCGGCGTCGGCAGGATGCTCGTGGTCGGCGTCGCCAATCGCGATCTCGCGGTCGTGCAGTGCGTTCTTCTGCTGGTGGCCATGTGCATGGTCGCGTCGAACTTCACCGTCGATCTCCTGTACGGCTGGATTGACCCGCGGCTGCGCGCGTGGGCGACCGGCGCGTCCGGCCATTGAGGATTCCATGACCGCCATCGACCCTGCGACGTCCGAAGTCGCCATCGGCGCCCCCCGGCGGCCGGTCCGGGCACGGTGGTCGCGCCTGATCGAGGCGTGGCCGCCGCTGGTGATGCTCGCGATCGCCTGGATCGTCCTGACCCTGATCGTGGCGGTGGGGGCGGACGCGATCGCGCCCTACGACTATTCACGCATGGACCTGCGCGCGCGCCTGGCGCCGCCGGCCTTCGCGGGCGGCGTCTGGACGCATTTTCTCGGCACCGACGAACTCGGACGCGACGTCTTCAGCCGCCTCGTCTATTCCGTTCGCATCAGCCTGCTGATCGCGTTCGCGGCGACCATCATGGGCGCCGTCGTGGGCACGCTGCTCGGTCTGCTGGCGGCGCACCTGCGCGGTTTCTTCGAGGAAGCCGTGCTGATGCTGATCGACTTCCAGGCGTCGATGCCGTTCATGATCATCGCGTTGGCGGTGCTGGCGTTTCTCGGCAATTCGCTGCCGCTTTTCATCGGACTGATGGGGCTGCATGGCTGGGAGCGCTACGCGCGAATCTCCCGCGGGCTCGCCATCTCCGCCAGCGAGCAGAGCTATGCGGGCGCAATCCGGCAGCTCGGCGCCACGCCCTGGCGGGTGTACGGACGCCATATCCTGCCCAACATCGCCAGCACGCTGATCGTGAACATCACGCTCAGCTTCCCGGAGATCATCCTGCTTGAATCGGGCCTGTCGTTTCTCGGCTTGGGCGTGCAGCCGCCGCTCACGAGCCTCGGCAACATGGTCGGCTACGGTCGCGAGTACATCGAGCTCGCATCGTGGATCCTGCTGTCGCCGGCGGCGGTGATCGTGCTGACCACGCTTTCGATCAGCCTGATCGGGGACTGGCTGCGCGATCGGCTCGATCCAACGCTGCGGTAACGCCGACGGGATACTCGCCCCGCGCAACGGACCGATCGCCAGGCGCGTCGGCGCATTCACACGACACGACCGGACTGGATCATTCGCGATGAAGTTTACCCGCCGTACCGCGCTCGTTTCCGCAGCCGTCCTGGCCGTCGGCGATCGGGCACTCGCCCAGACCGATGGGCGCCCCGTGCTCACTATCGGTGTCGCCCAGGTACCGCCAACCCTGGAACCGGCACGGGAATTGAGCAACGTCGGCACGCGGGTGACGTACTCGGTGTTCGACACGTTGATCAGACGAGATTTCCTCTCATCGCCCGACGGTGGCGGATCGAAGCTGGTGCCGGGGCTCGCCACGGAATGGACCCGGGTCGGACCGAAGGAACTGGTGCTGAGGCTCCGCCGGGGCGTAAAATTCCACAATGGCGACGAGTTCACCGCCGACGACGTCGTCTACACCTTCACCTCGCAGCGCATGTTCGGCGCCGATGCGCTACTGCCCGAGGCGCGGTCGTACTTCGCGACCCTGGAGGGCGTCGATGCCCTCGATCCTCATACGGTCCGGTTCCGGACCAGGGCGCCCGACGTGCTGCTGGAGCACAGGCTCGCGTCGTGGTGCGGCTGGATCGTGAACAAGCGCGCCTACGAATCCCTCGGCATCGACGGATTCGGCCGGGCTCCGGTCGGCACCGGACCTTACCGGGCGCGCGAGATTCTGCCGGACCAGCGCATCGTGCTCGACGCGTTCGACGATTACTGGATGGGCAAGCCGGCGGCGCGCCGCGTCGTGTTCCGCGAAATCCCGGAGCTGGCGTCCCGCGTCGCGGCGCTGCAGGCCGGCGACGTCGACATGATCACCAACATCCCGCCCGACCAGGTGCCGCAATTGCGCAAGCGCGAGGGTATCGACGTGCGTTCGGTCGTGCTCGCGAACGTGCATGTCCTGACGTTCGACGAGCGCGGTGCCGGCATGGCCGACAAGCGCGTACGTCGGGCGCTGGGGTTGGCGATCGACCGCAGACTGCTGGTCGAGACACTGTGGGACAACGCGGCGTCGGTTCCGCCGGGCCACAACTACCCCGAATACGGCGACATGTTTCTCGCCGGACGGCAGCTTCGGTACGCGCCCGACGAGGCACGCCGGCTGTTGAAGGAGGCCGGCTACGGTGGCGAGAAGATCGTCTACCGGACCATGCCGAACTACTACACCAACGCGTTAAAGGCCGCGCAGGTGATCGTGGAGATGTGGAAGGCGGTCGGGATCAACGCCGAGCTTCAAATCGTCGAAAACTTCACGCAGATGCGCGCCGCGGGCGCGCAGGTCGGCAACAATTCCAACTCCACGCGCCTGCCGGATCCGCTCGGCGCGCTGTGGATTTCGTGGGGACCCGGTAGCTTCTTCCAGACCGGCAAGACCTGGACCTCGACGCAGGCCTTCAACGACGCGGGGCGCGCGCTCGAGGCCGAAACGGATCCCGCCAGGCGCAAGGCACTCTTCACGGCGATGCTTGACGCCTGGGAGGACGAGGCTCCCGGCACGGTTCTCTACCAGCCGGCCGAGTTCTACGCCGCGCGCAAGCGTGTGAAGTGGCGTCCCTACACGTTCTATTTCATGGATCTCCAGCCTGACAATCTCAGGTTCGAATAGCGTCCAGAGCGCGTACAAAAGGGTGGATTCCGAGCCGGGCCAATTTGCACTGTCGCAGCGACCGCCGAGTGTGGTTAGCCAATCGCTAGCGATACTGCGCCGCGACGCTAGGCAAAGCCAGACGGAACAACCCAACGGCCTGTCAAGCCGTTGAGTCGTGATTCGGCGCGGTGTGGCTGACTTGGCTGCACCAAAAGTTTACCGGGCATTCGCCCATCCAGATCAAACGCCAGCGGTGACATTACTTCCGCGAATACAAAAGGCATTGCACCCGACTACATCAATCACGCGATGGGCCATGAGTGGAGCGGAATTCCCAACGGCAGCAAACTTCAGCCGCACGACCTTTGACGTCCGCCCAGCTACGCTCGAAACATGTTCTGGATCCGCTCCCAGTGTCTCGATCCGTCATCCACGTCTGGGACCTGACCGTGATTCAACTCGGCAAAGAAGTCCAGCAAGTCGCGCTCGATTTCGCCCTGCTCCCACACCAGCGTGCGTGCGATCGCCATTATCGAATCGAACCATTGTTCGTCCAGGGCCATACGCATCAGTGATCCGTTGTCGAAGCCTATGGCATAGGCGATACGGGGCACCCACGCGAGCGGCACCGGCAGCGTGCCGGCGCGGATGGCGGCGATGACTTCGGCCGTTGTGTCGAATGTGTCGGCGAGTTCCTCGTTCGAACAGGGAGTTTTGGTCATCATATCGTCGATGAAGCTCGCCGACGTGCGTTCGATGGGTCGTAGCGGTGTTTTGTTGACCATGTCGTCCTCGATCACGACGCGGAATCGCGTCTGCTGGTCGATGTAGTCGTGATCGGGCCGAGAGTTTGAGGCGAAGTGGAGTTTTGGCGTAGGAAAAGCGCCGGAGCCGAGGTGTATGAGACCGGGCTAACCGACTACGCTGACGTCCAGCACGAATGGCAACGCCGGACCCAATATCCCGCTGTAGGAGACGTACCTTACCCCGCCCACATGCTACGAAACGGTGTTACGACTCGGCTTGAATTTCCAGTCCAGACCATCCATAAGCTATTGATATTAAACGATTTACAGGAAATGGCTGGGGCGCCAGGATTCGAACCTGGGAATGGCGGAATCAAAATCCGCTGCCTTACCGCTTGGCGACGCCCCAACACGACGTTCCGACCCGGAACGGGCCGTTGTTTAGACGCAACGCGAAGCCTCGGCAACCGCCGGCAATCAGCCCGCCGCCAGCGCGTTCTGGAACAGGTCGCCGGGCACGAACTTGCCGTCGGCATACAACAGTGGCGCGGCGGTGGGGTCGAGCGCGACCTCGACGATCCTGCCCAGCACGATGGTATGCGTGCCCGCGACCATCGTGTGAAGCGTCTCGCAATCGAAGTTCACCGGGCAGCCCTTCAGCACGGGCACGCCTGTCGCCAGCACGCCCCACTCGCCCATGTCCGCGAACCGGGCATCGCCCTCGATGCCGTCCATGCCCGCGAAGCGCTCCGCGATCTTGCGATGCGGCGGCGCCAGCACGTTGACGCAAAAACGCCGACTGGCGACGATCAGGGGATGGGCGCTGGCGCCGCGGTTGACACAGACCAGCAGTTGGGGCGGTTCGGCCGACACCGAGCACACCGCCGTTGCCGTCAGGCCACCGCGTTCCTCTCCCAACCGGGTGGTGATCAAGGTCACGCTCGCGGCGAGATGGCGCATGCCCTTCTTGAACGCGCCCAAATCGATACCCATGCCGTCGATCCTCCCCGCCAGGCGCCATCGCGTCCGTCGCCCCCACAGTGCGACGGACGCGGGCTGCCGCGCAACGGCGGCGTGCGGGTTGCGCACCGTGGCGCCGCATGCGAAACCTCGGCCCGCAGGATAAGGATCGCGACGCGCGTCAGCCCTGCGATATGGCCGGCGACGACGCACGGACCCCATGGAAGATCAGGCTCCCCCGCTATCGCGCGCTCTGGCCCGCACGACCGTGCGGGGCGTTCGCGCGGATTTGCTGGCGTCGCGCCAGATCGTCCTGACGGCACGCGACGCCATCGGCATCCACCGCACCCGCGTCGCGTTGCGGCGGTTGCGCGCCGCGGTGTCGGTTTTCCGGTCTCCCCTCGACGGAGATCCCGTCGTGGACCGGCTTCGCGACGCAAAGACCTTCGCGACGGCTTGCGGGCCGGCGCGCGAGATCGACGTGTTCCTGACGTCGACCCTCGCCGCGGCGGTACCCGTCCTGACCGTGTTGCCGTGGGCTCCGGAGGACTTCGCGGCCCTTCGCGCGACCGCGACACGCTTGCGCCGCACCCGCCACGACGCGGCGCGGGCGGCGCTGAACGGCCAGGCATTCGCAGCCTTCGACGCCGCCGTGCTCGACTGGCTCGAACGGCCGGACGCGGACCCTGCCCCCCCGACCGACGTCCCGACCATACCCGACCTGCTCGACCGGCGGCATCGCTCGATCCGGAAGACTTTGAAGCGTCTCGACGGACTGGATCCGGCTCGCCTCCACGAACTGCGCCTGCGGGTAAAGAAGCAGCATTACGCCACGTCCTTCCTTGGCGGGTTCTTTGACCCGGTCGCGGTGCGGTCGTATATCGGCAGCACCGCCGCCTTGCAGGACACGCTGGGCATCGCCAACGACCACACCGAGGCGGTGCGCATCGCCAAGGAAATCGCCGACGCGGCGCGGCCAAAGGGCAGGCTGGACCGCGTCTCGGGAGCGCTCTGCGGCTGGTTGCTGGCCGCTGGTCGGCGGGACATGGAAGAAGAGATCAAGCGCGCCGCTCGGCGGTTCGCCCGGCAGGCGCGGTTCTGGCGCAACGAGAAGGACTAAAACGATGTCGCAAGCCCAACCCGAGGAACGGATTCCCATATCAGTGCTGACCGGCTTTCTCGGTAGTGGCAAGACGACCCTGCTGCGCGAATTGCTGCGCAAGCCGGAGATGGGCGACACCGCCGTCATCATCAACGAGTTCGGCGAGATCGGGCTCGACCATCAGCTGGTCGAGAACTCGAACGAAGAAGGCATGGTGACCCTCAACAGCGGCTGCCTGTGCTGCACCGTGCGCGGCGACCTCGTGCGCACCATGAGCGAGCTCTACCTCAAGCGCACCCGCGGCGAGGTGACGCCCTTCAAGCGCATGATCGTGGAGACGACCGGGCTCGCCGATCCGGCGCCAATCCTGCACACGCTGATGACCGACCCGCTGCTGGCCACGCGCTACCGGCTCGACGGCGTCGTCACCACGGTCGACGCAATCAACGGCGCGGCCACCTTGGACAATCACGCGGAGTCGGTGAAGCAGGCCGCGGTCGCCGATCGCCTGCTGCTGACCAAGACCGACATCGCCGACGCGCCAGCGCTCGACGCGTTGATGGCGCGCCTGCACCTCCTCAATCCCGGCGCCCCGATGTTCCGCATCCGGCACGGCGAGATCGCGCCCGCCGACATCATGAACGCGGGGCTCTACAATCCCGAGACCAAGAACGCCGACGTCAAGCGCTGGCTGCGCGACGAAGCCTATCTGACCGAGGGCGGCCACGGCCACCACCACGGGCACGACCACCATCACGGCGAGGGTCATGGACACGACCACGGGCACGCCCATGCCGGTTCGCCCGACAAGCCTTTCGATGGGCCCGGCGCCGAGCACTACGCCGCCCATCAGGACGCTCACGACGTCAATCGCCACGACGACAGCATCCGCTCGTTCTGCCTGGTGTTCGACAAGCCGTTCGCGTGGGCCAGCGTGGCCGGCGCGCTCGACGCGCTGGTGACCTACCGGGGACCCGACCTGTTGCGCGTCAAAGGCATCCTGAACGTGATCGAGAGCGACAAGCCGGTCGTGATCCACGGCGTGCAACACGTCTTCCACCCGCCCGCGGTCCTGGAGAAATGGCCCGACGAGGACCGTCGTTCCAAGATCGTCTTCATCACCAAGGACATCCCCGAGGCGACGATCCGCAAGGTGTTGTCGAACTTCCTCGAGAGCGGCGAGCAGTGGAGCAGCAAGGCCTGAGGCGAGCCAGCCAAGGACGAAACCAATGACCCCGGTAAACCCATCGACCCTGTGGCGGGCCGTGCCCGTCGTCGCGGTCGTTTTCGCCTTCGCCGTCTTCGCGCTCGCTGGCAAGCTCCCGTCCTCGGGGCTCCTCGGCGTCGGGCTGCCGATCCTCGAGTTCGTCGTGCTGGTCGGTGGAGTGTTCGCCGCCGTCCACCATGCCGACGTCATCGCCCACCGTACCGGCGAGCCCTACGGCACACTCGTCCTGACGGTCGCCGTCACGGTGATCGAGGTCGCGCTGATCCTGTCGATCATGCTGGCCGGTGACGGCAGCCCGACGCTAGCGCGCGACACCGTGTTCGCCGTCGTCATGCTGGTCTGCAACGGACTGGTCGGCCTGTGTCTCGTGCTCGGCGGGTTGAAATACGGCGAGCAGGGCTTCCGGGTGCCCGGCGCCAGCGCCTATCTCGTGGTGCTGATGCCGCTGGCGACGCTGACGTTGATCCTGCCGAGCGCCACCACGAGCACGCCAGGCCCGTTCTACACCGTGACGCAGACCGTTTTCGTCGCCGTCGTCACGTTGGCGCTCTACGCAGTGTTCCTCTACGTCCAGACCGTTCGGCACCGCGACTATTTCCTGCCGGACGCCGCCGACGGGTCCGAAGGCGCGGAACACGTGCCGCCGTCGGGCCGACAGGTCGCCGAAAGCGTCGGGCTGTTGCTGGCCTCGCTGGTCGCCGTCGTGTTGCTGGCCAAGAGCTTTGCCGGCTCCGTGAAGACGGGCGTCGCCGCGGTGGGCGCGCCGGTCGCGGCCGTCGGCCTGTTGGTGGCGTTGCTGGTGCTGCTGCCCGAAACCTTGGCGGCGCTGCGCGCGGCGCGGCGCAACCAGCTGCAGAAGAGCCTCAACCTCGCGCTCGGCTCTTCGCTGGCCACGATCGGCCTCACGATCCCCGCCGTCGCGGCGCTCTCGCTGCTTCTGGACCAGCGACTGGCGCTCGGACTCGAGCCGCGCGACGAGGTGCTGCTGGTGCTCACCTTCGCCGTCAGCCTCGTCACCTTCGGCGCCGGCCGCACCAACATCCTGCCGGGCTTCGTGCATCTCGTGCTGTTCGCGACCTACACCCTGCTGGTGTTCGCGCCCTGAGCGCTACTCCCCGGTCGTGCGCACGCGTTTGACCGCGGCTTGCCAGCCGGCGTAGCGACGGTCGCGGTCGGTGGCAGGCTCCGAGGGCGCGAAGGATCGGTCCAGCGTCCAGGTCGACGCGACATCGTCAAGCGACTCGAACAGGCCGGCGCCTAGGCCGGCAAGGAACGCGGCACCCAGCGCCGTCGTTTCGGTGACGGTCGGCCGTTCGACGTCGACGCCTACCGTGTCCGCCAGGCGCTGCATCAGCGCGTCGTTGACCACCATGCCGCCATCGACGCGGATCGCCCCCACCGCGGCGCCGTCGGCGCGCATCGCCTCGACCAGGTCGCGGGTCTGGTAGCAGACCGAATCCAGCGTCGCCTGGGCGATCTCGGCCGGTCCCGTGTCGCGCGTGAGGCCCAGCAGCGCCCCACGCGCGTCGGCGTCCCAATACGGCGCGCCGAGACCGACGAACGCCGGCACCATGAACACGCCGTGACCGGGTTTCGCCCGTGCGGCCAGCGCGCCGACCTCGCCGGAACCGGCGATGAGCTTCAGCCCGTCGCGCAGCCATTGCACCGCCGCGCCGGCGACGAAGATGCTGCCCTCCAGCGCGTAGGTGGTCTTGCCGCCGAGACGATAGGCGATCGTGGTCAACAGCCGGTTGGTCGAGCGCAAGGCGACGTCGCCGGTGTTGAGCAGCGCGAAGCAGCCCGTGCCGTAGGTGCTCTTGATCATGCCCGGCTTCAGGCACGCCTGGCCGACGGTCGCGGCTTGCTGGTCTCCGGCCATGCCGCAGATCGGGATCGCCGCGCCGAACAGCGCAGGCTCCGTTGCGCCGAACCAGCCGGAATTGTCGACGACCTCCGGCAGCAACGCGTGCGGCACCTCGAACACGCGCAGCAGGTCGAGGTCCCAGCGCCCGGCATGGATATTGTAGAGCATCGTACGGCTGGCATTGGTGGCGTCGCTGGCGTGCCGCTTGCCGCCGGTCAGGCGCCACAGCAGGTACGACTCGATGGTGCCGAACGCCAGCTTGCCGGCCTGCGCGGCCTCGCGCGCGCCGGCCACGTTGTCGAGGATCCACGCCAGCTTGGTCGCCGAGAAATACGGATCGAGCAGCAGGCCGGTGCGGTCCGTCACCTCGGGTTCGAGACCGGCAGCCCGCAGTTCGGCACAACGATCCGCCGTCCGGCGATCCTGCCAGACGATGGCGTTGTGGATCGGCCGGCCGGTGGCACGGTCCCAAACGACCACCGTCTCGCGCTGATTGGTGATGCCGATGGCGGCGACGTCGGCAGCGGCGAGCCCGGCCTTCGCGATCGCGCCGCGGCAGACCTCGACAGTGGCGCCCCAGATTTCCTCCGCGTCGTGCTCGACCCAGCCATCGCGCGGGTAGATCTGCGGCAGCTCCTTCTGCGCCGAGGCAACCGGCCTGGCCGCGGCGTCGAACAGGATCGCCCGCGTGCTGGTCGTGCCCTGGTCGATGGCCAGGATGTGGCGGGCGGCCATGTCAGATCGCGTGCATGCCGCCGTCGATCACCAGCTCGCTGCCGGTGATGTAGCGGGACTCCTCGGAAATCAGGAACAGGATGCCGTTGGCGATGTCCTCGGGCTGACCCAGCTCGCCGATCGGAATGCGATCGATGATGCGCTGGCGCGCCTGATCGGTGGTGAGCACGTCGCCCATCGGGGTCGCGATGACGCCGGGATGAACCGAGTTGCAACGCACCTTGTAGCGGCGGCGGGCGCAATCGATGGCGACGGTCTTGGTGAACTGCCGCACCGCGCCCTTGGTAGCGCCGTAGGACGACAGGTCGGGCGTGCCGACCAGGGCGGCCAGCGAGGACAAATTGACGATCGAACCGCCACCTGAATCGCGAACCGCGGGCACGCCATGCTTGCACCCGAGAAACACGCCCTCGACGTTGACCGACAGGATGCGCCGCCACTCCTCCAGCGTCTCGTCCTCGAACCGGCTCGGGTACTTGCCAAGGATGCCGGCGTTGTTCACAAGGCCGTGCAGACCGCCATGGCGGCCCACCACCTCGGCGATCACGCGCTTCCAGTCGACCTCGCTCGACGTGTCCTGCTCGATGAAACTCGCCTGGCCGCCGATCCGCTGAACGGTCTCCAGGCCACCGTTGCGGTTGATGTCGGTCACGACCACCTTCGCCCCCTCGGACGCCAGCAGCACCGCAGTCGCACGCCCGATCCCCGAGCCACCGCCCGTCACCAGCACCACCTTGCCCGAAACCCGACCCATCGCATCCTCCGGAATGTCGCCCCGCACGCTACCGGTCCGCGCCGCCGGGGCACAAGCGCGACCTCGAAGTTCAGCCCGCGTTGCGTCCACGCATCCAGTCGGCGAAGGCGTCGCGCTGGACTGCCGTCATGTGCAGGCCTTCCTTGGTGCGCCGCCACAACACGTCGTCGGCGTCGCGCGCCCATTCGCGGGCGATCAGATGCTCGACCTCGCGCTCGTGGAGATCGCCGCCGAAATGGCGGCCGAGATCGGCGAGCTCCTTCGCGTCCCCGAGCACGTCCGCGGTGCCGGTTCCGTGTCGGCGCGCCAGGCGGTGCAGATAGACCTCGGGCAGGCCGCGGAAAGCCTGATAGAGCCCCTCGACGAAGGCGTCGAAGTCGGCGTGCGGCATGTCGCCGTCGGGCAGTGGCTCGCACGCGGTCCAGGCGCCGCCCATCGTCGGATACCAGCCGCGCAGATCCTCGAGCGCGTGTTCGGCGAGCTTGCGGTAGGTCGTGATCTTGCCGCCGAACACGCTCAGCAACGGCGCCTCGTCGTGCGCGCCGTCGATCTCCAGCACGTAGTCGCGCGTCACCGCCGAGGGATCGTTGCTGCCGTCGTCGAACAACGGGCGCACGCCGGCGTACGACCACAGCACGTCCGACGGCCCGATCTTGCGGGCCATGTAGTGGTTGGCGAGATCGCACAGATACGTCACCTCGGCCGGATCGATCGTCACCGCGCCCGGGGCGTGGCCGTCGGGCAGCGCGATGTCGGTGGTGCCGATCAGCGAGAAATCGCGCTGGTAGGGAATGACGAAGACGATCCGCTGGTCGCTGTTCTGCAGCATGAAGGCGTGGTCGCCATCGTGCAGCTTGGGCACCACGATGTGGCTGCCCTTGATCAGGCGCACGCGTTTGCGCGTGGCGACGCGGGCGACGCCATCGAGCCAGTCCTTCACCCACGGACCCGCCGCGTTGACGAGGCCGCGGGCGCGGACCTCGACACGCCGGTCACCGGCGACGTCCTCGATTTCGATCCGCCAGAAGCGACCGCCGCCGGGACTATCCTCCCGACGCGCCGAAACGCAGCGATGGCGCGCGAAGACGCGGGCGCCGCGGTTGTGCGCGGACCGCAGGTTCAGGATCACCAGCCGCGCGTCGTCGACCCAGCCGTCGGAGTAGGCGAAGCCGCGGGCGAAATCGGGCTTCAGGCCGGCGCCGTAGGGGCTCGTCCGCAGATCGACGCTTTCCGTCTTCGGCAGCCGCATGTGCCAGTCGAGATGGTCGTAGAGGAACAGGCCCAGACGCAGCATCCAGCGCGGCCGCAAATGCGGTTCGTGCGGCAACACGAAGCGCATCGGCCAGGCGATATGCGCCATCTTGGCCAACAGCACCTCGCGCTCCTTCAGCGCTTCGCGAACCAGCCGGAATTCGTAGTGTTCGAGATAGCGCAGACCGCCGTGGATCAGCTTGCTCGACGCCGACGAGGTGTGACGGGCGAAATCGTCCTGCTCGCACAGGCCGACCTTGAGACCCCGTCCGGTCGCGTCGCAGGCAATGCCGGCGCCGTTGATGCCACCGCCGACGACGAAGAGGTCGAGAACGTCGCTGTCCCCGCCCATCGTCAGCCGATCGGTCGTTCGATCTCGACGAACAGCGGCCAGTGGTCGGATGCCGGCGTCGACCCGTCGATCCAGGCGCGTTTGACGACGGCGGCCAGATCGGCGGTGACGAAACAGTGGTCGATGCGTCCTTCGCCGGGAAAGCTCTCGACTCCCTCCGCGTTGCCAGCGGCGGTCCACGCGTCGGTCAAGCGGTCCACCGGCGTCACCCGCCCGAAGATCGGGCTGAGCTCGCCGCACATCAGCGGGTATTCGGGGTGCTCGTGGGTGAAGTTGAAATCGCCCATCACGATGGCCGACAGCGGCACCGGCGGCGCCTTCTCGGCGAAGACGAACAGGTCCGATGCCGCGTTGTCCCATGCGCCGCCGCGCCGAGCGGCGCCGTGCACCAACCGCAGCAGCGCGCGCACCTGGGGAACGCGCTGCGCGGGCAGCAGGTGCGAGAGATGGACGCTATAGACGCGCAGATCGCCGCCGGGCGCGGCGATCACCGCCTCGACGACGCCGCGCTGGAGATCGAACTGGTTGCCGAGCGCGGTCTTGGCCAACAGGTGCCCGCGCGCCTCGCGGATCGGCCAGCGCGACAGCACCGCGTTGCCGAAGGTCCGGCGACGGTTGACGATCCGGCCATCGGGCTCCACGGAACTCGAGTCCGCGTCGAACGCGCCATGGCACCAGACGTACCGGTTCAGGCGGGCGGCGATTTCGGCGGCCTGGTCGGCGAAGCCGTTGAGGGACCAGCCCTGCACGACCTCCTGGAGGCACACGATGTCGGCGCCGGCGACGACGTCGGCGACGCGCGCGACATCGTACTGGTTGTCGGCGCCGAGACAGAAATGAATGTTGTAGGTGGCGAGCAGCATGGCGTCAGTCTAGCACGATGATCGACCCAGGAGAGTCGCGGATCAGGCGGTCTCGATCCGCCGGCCGCCGCCGGCGTCGAACAGGTGGAGATTGTCGGGCGTCACCGAAAACGGCCGCTTCTCGCCGGGGCTGGCCAGCACGTGCCCGCCCTGCCGCACCGTCAGCAGCTCGCGTCCCGCGCCGAACCGGCCATGCAGGAGCGTGTCCGCGCCCAGCGGCTCGACCATCTCGATCTCGAGCATCAACACGACCGCCCCATCGACGCCGGGGACCATGTGCTCGGGCCGCAGCCCCAACGTCACCGGGGCACCCGGCTCCATCGACGTGGCCTTGGGCAGTTTCAGCGTCACCGCGGCGCCGCCGGCGGCCACGAGATCGATCGACGCGCGGTCGGCGCCGACCTTGCCGGCGAGGAAATTCATCGCGGGCGAGCCGATGAAGCCCGCGACATAGGTGGTGGCGGGCTTTTCGTAGACGTCCATCGGCGAGCCGATCTGCTCGGCGACGCCCGCGTTCATCACGATCAGCCGGTCCGCCAGCGTCATCGCCTCGACCTGGTCATGGGTGACATAGACGCTTGTCGTGCCGAGCTCGCGCTGCAGGCGCTTGATCTCCAGCCGCATCTGCACGCGCAGCTTGGCGTCGAGATTGCTCAGCGGCTCGTCGAACAGGAACACCGCCGGCTCGCGCACGATGGCGCGCCCCATCGCGACCCCCTGAAGCTGGCCACCCGAGAGCTGGCGCGGCTTGCGTTGCAGGAAAGTGCCGAGCTCGAGGATTTTGGCGGCCTTCTGGACGCGCGTCTCGATTTCGTCCCTCGACATGCCGCGGATACGCAGACCGTAGGCCATGTTGTCGTAGACCGACATGTGCGGATAAAGCGCGTAGTTCTGGAACACCATCGCGATGTCGCGATCCTTGGGTTCCAGCTGGTTCACGACCCGCTCGCCAATCGCAATTTCGCCGCCGGTGATGCGTTCCAGGCCCGCGATCATCCGCAGCAGGGTCGACTTGCCGCAGCCCGAGGGGCCGACGATGACGATGAATTCGCCGTCGGCGATTTCCATGTCGACGCCGTGGATGACCTCCAGCTTGTCGTAGGATTTGCGCACGCCGCGCAGGCTGACGCGGGCCATGTCATCTTCTCCGGAAAAGCGGTCGCATGGCGGTCACTTCTCGGTCTCCACCAGACCGCGCACGAACTGACGTTGCATGAACATGACCACCAGCACCGGCGGCAGCATCGCCAGCATCGCCATCGCCATCAGCAGGTTCCAGCTGGGAACCGAATCAACCACGTTGGCCTGGCGCGAGACGGTCATGACCACGGTGTAGAAGCCTTCCTTGGTCGTGATCAGCAGCGGCCAGAGATACTGGTTCCAGCCATAGATGAACTGGATCACGAACAAGGCCGCCATCGTCGTGCGACTCATCGGCAGCAGGATGTCCCAGAAGAAACGCATCGGGCCGGCGCCATCGACGCGGGCCGCCTCCGCCAACTCGTCCGGCACGCTCATGAAGAACTGGCGGAACAGGAATGTCGCGGTCGCCGAAGCGATCAGCGGGATGATCAGGCCGCTGTAGGAATCCAGCATCCCGAGGCTCGCGACGACGCCGTAGGTCGGCACGATGCGGACCTCGACCGGCAGCATCAGAGTCACGAAGATCGCCCAGAAGCAGGTCATGCGCAGGGGAAACTTGAAATAGACGATGGCGAAGGCCGCCAGCACGGAGATCGTG
>CAMDVZ010000002.1 GCA_945878895.1 Caenispirillum bisanense
AGTTCTTCAGGCCGACGAACTCGCCCTCGACGCCGACGCGTGCGCTGGTGAGCGACAGCATCACGCCCTTGACGAAGGGATAGGCGATGAACAGCGCCAGCAGGATCGCGGTGGGCATCAGCAGGGCGAAGGCCAGCCAGCGCTCGTCCTCGAATCGCCGCGCGCGTGGTCTGACGCCCGCGCCGCCGGGCCTCGCGGCCGTGGTTACCGCCATGTTCGCCTACTCCCGCTAGCCCTGGCGCCGACGCCGGAGCGCCCGGAGCGATACCGCTCCGGGCGCCCGGCACTGGTCGGTCGCGATGTCAGACGTAGACCTTCTTGAGCTCGCCTTCGGCCCACTTGACGGCATCCTCGGCCGGCATGCCCTGGACTGCCTTCGCGTACATGTCGGTGACGATGTACTTCGACAGAACCTCGGCCGCCTTGCCGTTGGGCGGTCCGGCGTGTCCGGCCGCCTGGCCGAGGCGCGCGGCGACCTTGTAGGGGGTCATGACGGGATCGAGGTCCCAGACCTTGTGCTTTTCCCACTTGGCCGTGCAGGGCGTCGCGAAGCCCTTCTGCGAGGTGAACCACTTCTCGTAGTTCGACTCGGTATGGATCCACTTCAGGAACTCTTTCGCGGCGTCTTGGTTCTTCGAGTACTTCATCAGCATGTGCGATTGCAACAGATGGAACCCGAACTGGCCCGCCGGACCCGACGGCAACGGCGCGTGCAGGATGTCGGTGTTCAGCGGCGCACCCTTGTCGGTCTTGAACTGGTCGGGCTTGCGCAGCGTCTCGATGTAGATCGAGGCGCCGTTGAGCGAGGCCGAGATCGTCTGGGACAGGAAGGCGCGGTTGTTATTCGTGTCGTCCCAGGCGAGGCCACCCTCGTCGTGGGCGTCCTTCCAGAAGCCGGTCATGAACTTGACCGACTCGACGGTCTCCTTGCTGTTGATCGCCACCGTCTTGCCGTCGGCCTCGACCTCCTTGCCACCCCACGACCACATGTAGGGATAGCTGAAGCCCGGCGCGTCGCCGAAAGTGTGGCCCAGCGTCTGGCCGATCGGGCGACCCTTGGCTTTCAGCAGCTTGCCGACCTTGCGGTACTCTTCCCACGTCTTGGGGAAGCTCGTGGCGCCGACTTCGTCGAACCACGATTTGCGATAGGCGATCATGCCGCCGATCACCGCCCACGGCATCGACATGAACATCTTGCCGTCGCTGCAGATCGAACGGGCGTACTTGTAGAGGCCGTCTTCCTTCTTGCCGAGGTCCTCGGCCAGATTCGTCAGGTCGACGACGCTGTTGCTGTAGAGATGGGTCTGGTTGTTGAAGGCCATGATCAGGTCCGCGCCGACGCCGGCCTGGATGGCGGCGGTGACGCGCGGCTGGAGATCGTTGCCGTTGACCGTCTCGAGGTTGATCTTCATGCCCAAGGCCTTTTCGGCCTCCGGCAGCATCTCGCGCCGCAGCAGCTGGTCCGAGGCCGGCACGAAGTCGTTCCACTTCAGCCAGTGCACGGTCTTGGTCTGTGCGTAGGCCGGCGCGATACCGGTCGCGAAGATGCCGGCCAGCCCGCCGAGATTGGCCGCGGCCGCGCCCGTGCCCGCGAGTTTCAGTGCGCGACGGCGATTGAAGCGCGTCATGGTTGCCTCCCTTGTGTTTCCACCCTGCGCCGACGCGATGGGGAGCGTCGTCGCCTAGCTTTCGCGTGCGGTGGACCGGAGGCCACCGCCGACGGTCTCATCGTGGACCGCGACCGGATCGTAGGGGACTCAACGCCATCGGCGCAAGCAATGATCGGCCGCTCCTCGCAATGCGACCGATTGTTGCGTCCGCGTCAGGACAGGCCGAGCCGGCGGCGGAACGGTTCGTCGCGCAGCGAAAACTCGGTGCCGGCCATGTCGTCGGCGCGGTCGGTGCAGAGATAGACCAGCGCGATGGCGGGATGCGCGACGGGGCCAAGTTGCTCGCGCGGAATCTTGCTGATCACGTTGACGCCCGAGGCGCGGATCTTGACCTGCATGTCGGTATCGATGGTGCCGGGCGCGAAGCCGAAGGCACGGATGCCCTTGCCGCCGTACTCCAGCGTGATGGCGCGCGTCAGCATGGCGAGCCCTGCCTTGCCGGTGCAGTAGGCGCTCCAGCCTTCGAGTGGCCGGTGCGCGGCGCCCGACGAAACGTTGATGATCGTGCCCTTGCCGGCCTTCAGCATGCCCGGCAGCACGGCGCGAATGCCGTGGTAGGCGCCGGTCAGGTTGATATCGATGTTGCGCGCCCAGGCGGCGGGATCGGACGTCGCCAGATCGGCGATCGGCTCGATGACGCCGGCATTGTTGATCAGCGTGTCGACCGGCCCCAGACGCTTCGTCGTCTCGGCCAGCAGCCGCTCGACCGAGGCGTAGTCCGACACGTCGCTGGCCATCGCCTCGGCCTTGCCGCCGGCCCGGCGGATCACTTCGGCGACGGCGCCGACCTGCGCCTCGTCGCGCGCGGTCAGCATCAGCGAAGCGCCCGAGCGCCCCAATGCGAGCGCGGCGGCGGCGCCGATGCCGCGGCTGGCGCCGGTCAGGATCACGACGCGTCCCGTCAACAGATCGGCCATGGTGTTTTCTCCCTACTTGCCCGAAACCCGATATCGATGGTCTACGGAGACCAGATGTCGCGCCGATTCCGCCGACACAAGGAGATTCCGATGACCAGACCACTCGCGGGGAAAGTCGCGCTTGTCAGCGGCGCTGGCAAGAATATCGGACGCGCCATCGCCCTGCGCCTCGCGCGGGACGGCGCCGCCATCGTCGTCAACGGCCGGTCCGACCGCGCCGCCGTCGAGGCCGTGGCGGCCGAGATCGAGGCGGCCGGCGGCAAGGCGCTGCCATGGGTCGCCGACGTGTCCGACAAGCCGGCGGTCGACGCGATGGTGGCGGCGGCGGCGGCGGCGCTGGGCGGCATCGACATCCTGGTCAGCAACGCGGGCCTGCGGCGCCAGACGAAGTTTCTCGACATGGGCTTCGAGGAATGGCGCGAGATCATGTCGGTCGCGCTAGACGGCGCCTTCATTCTCGCCAAGGCCGCCGTACCGCACATGATCGCGCGTGGTGGCGGCGCCTTCGTGGCCATGTCGGGCGTCTCGACCCATGTCGGTACCCTCAACCGCTGCCACGTCTCGGCCTCGAAGGCAGGACTCGAAGGGCTGATCCGGGCGCTCGCCGTCGAACTCGCCCCGCACGGCGTGACCTGCAACTGCGTGGCGCCGGGCGCCATCGACACCGCGCGCGGCGCCTCGGCCGGTCCGGCGCCGGCCAATCGCGTCAACCGCCCGATTCCGATGGGACGCTTCGGCACGGTCGACGAGATATCGGCGATGGTGCGCCATCTGGTCGGACCCGAAGGCGCGTTCATCACCGGCCAGACCATCCACGTGAACGGCGGCGAGTTCCTGACGTAGGGCCGGAGCGTCAGAACACGACGATGTCGCTGCCGGCCAGGGTCGCCAGGTTGACGAGCGTAGGGAGCTGGATCGCCGCGCTCCCGGCGGCCGAACCGTCGGCATCGAAATACAGCGCGCCGGTGGCCGTGTCGTAGGCAAAGCCCTGGGCGACGTGGGCGCCGAAGATGGCGTTGGAACCGCCGGTACCGCCGAAGAAGGCCACCGGTTGACCGCTGGTGTAGGTGCCGAACGCCCCCGGCACGACGTAGATGCGATCTCCTTCCGTCGAGGCGAAATCGGTGATGCTGTCGGCGCCCCCGGTCTCGGTGCCGAAGAAGAAGAACCGGTCGGCGCCGGCGCCACCCACCAGCGTGTCGAGACCGTCGTTGCCCAGCAGGAGGTCGTTGCCGGCGCCCCCGGTCAGCGTGTCGTTTCCGCCGCGGCCCCAGAGCGTGTCGTTGCCCGAGCCGGCACCGCCGTCGATGATGTTGGTCGCGGAGTCGCCGGCCAGCAAGTCGTTGCCCGAGCCGCCGACGAGGTTCTCGATCGAATTGAACACGTCGCGCAAGCCGGCCGGCGCGATGCCGCCCACGTAGCCATAGAGGCCCTCGAGATCGGCCGTCACCTTGACCGTTTCGCCGGCATAGCTCGCCGTGTCGGTGCCGGTGCCGCCGAACAGCTGATTGTAGCTGCCCGACGCGATCGCGCCGCCAAACAGCAGGTCGCCGCCGTCCAGGCCGACCAGCACGTCGCTGCCACCGCCCCCGCTCAACGTATTGGTTCCGTCGGTGCCGACCAGCGTGTCGTTGCCCGAACCGCCCGTCGCGTTCTCGACCGAATTCATCAGGTCGTTCAGCACGAACCCCGACCCGCCGTCGATGTAGCCCGCGGGCGCCCGCAGATCGACGAACACGCGGCCGGTCTCGGTGCCATAGTCGACAAGGTCGTTGCCGTTGCCGCCAAACAGCTGGTTGAAGCCCGCCCCGGCAAAGCCGCCACCGATCAGCGTGTCGTCGCCGTCGCCGCCGAACAGCAGATCGTCGCCCGCTCCGCCGCGCAATGCGTTGGCGAGACCGTCGCCGACCAGCGAATCGTTGCCCTCGCCGCCGGTCAGGTTCTTGATCGCCGCGTAGTAGTCGGTCAGCACGCCCGCGACCAGGCCGCCATGGGTGTTGAGATCGCCGTAAACCACCCCGACCGTGCCGGTGTACGAGGCGGTGTCCATGCCGCCATCGCCATGCAGCCAGTTGGAGACGCCGGCGCCCGCGGCGCCCCCGAACAGCACGTCGTCGCCGATGCCGCCGTACATCGTGTCGGTGCCGGTGCCGCCGGTCAGCGAGTTGGCGACGTCGTTGCCGGTCAGCGTGTCGTCGCCCGCCCCGCCAATTCCGTTCTCGACGTAGGAGCGCGTGTCGCCATTGTAGAGCAGCGCGTTGAACACGTTGCCGCGCGCGACGTGCGTGCCGGGATCGACGGCGGCATTGGCGTCGAGAACCGCGAGCTGGTTCTGCGCCGTGACGCTCCACTGTCCCGGACGCAGGTCGATCGACACCGACGTGGCGTAGTTGGACAGGTCGTAGGTGTCGGCGCCGCCGCCGTCCCACACGGTCAGGAACACGCGGTTGGCCTCGGCCGGGGCTGCCGCGCCGCCGGGGCGTCCCTGGCCGACGAAGCCGCCGCCGCCTTCGCCGATCGACATCTCGCCGGTGAGCGGATCCCAGCGATAGAAGGTGGCGCCGTTGTGAGTGGTGTAGTTGGCGCCATACATGAACTGCAACGCCGAGATGTCTTACGTCATCAGCGTTTGGGCGTAGCCATACGTCTCGTTGACGACGCCACCGCCGCTGTCGTGCCCAACGAAGCTGCGGTAGGTCATCACCGTGAACTCCATCGAGTCGCGGTCGGCGGTCATGGCGGTGTTGGACGGACCGCCGGTCTCGTGGCCGTGCTTGAGGCCCATGGCGTGGCCGAACTCGTGGATATGCGCGATCCAGGCGTAGTCGCCCGGCGTCGGCGCGCTGAAATTGTCGTTGGTGCTGTACCAGCTGTCGCCGCCGCTCGGATCGCCCGTCGGACTGGCCTCGATATCGGTCGGGTAGTAGGCGGAGGCGGTGTTGTTGCCGTTGCCGTTGGTGACTGCCAACCGCATGATCGCGGTGTCGGCGCCGGCGCCCGGCGACGCGACGTTGGCGAACGTGTAGTCGATCAGCGAGGCGAACGAGCCATAGGTGAACAACGGCGTATAGCCGGTGGCACCGCCCAGGATATCGCGCGCGGCGACCTGCTGTTGCGCGGAGATCTGCGCGAAGCTCGGATCGGTCGCCTCAAGGTAGTCGGTGGTGTCGGCGTAGGCGCCCGCGAGACCGGGAAAGCTGTAGGTCAGCGTGGCGACGATCGTCTTGTCCCACTTCACGCCACTCAGCAGGCCGTCGACGTTCTGGGTGCCCGAGGCGATGACGGAAAGGGAGCCGCTCATGTCGTTGTTCTCCGGCCGGTGGCTTCCGCGCGTCGTCGGACTGGGCGACCGTCGACCATCAGAATCCCACTACCGGATTCAGCCGTCAACGCCGTTGTCAGAACAGGATGTCGGCGGTCGTCAGCGCGTCGGCGCCCATGAAGGAGATCGCCAGCACCGTCACGGCGTGGGTCGCGTCGGGCGTCGCCAGCACGTAGAGCGCGGTGGCGCCGCCCGAGGAGAGAATTTCCACGTGGTTGGCATCGGTCCGGAACGCCCGCAGATCGACCTTGTCGATACCGTGGACGAAGTCCGCGACGGTGTCGTAGCCATCGATGCCGTTGGAGTCGGCATAGCCGGCGTAGACGAACACGTCGGCACCGTCGCCGCCATAGAGCTGGTCGGCGCCGCGCCCGCCGGTCAGGGTGTTGACGTCGGCGTCCCCGATCAACACGTCGGCACCGGAGCCACCGACCAGATTCTCGACCGAATTGAACACGTCGCGCAGATTCGCGTTCGCGACGCCGCCGACATAGGCCCAGAGATCCGCGAGGCTTGCCGTCACCGCGGTCGTCTCGCCGGCATAGCTGGCGGTGTCGAGGCCATCGCCGCCGTAAAGCGCGTTGTAGCCGCCGAAGAACTCTACAGAACCACCGAAGAGCCAGTCGTCGCCGGCCAGCCCGAACAGCGCATCGATAACACCGCCGCCGGCCAGAGTGTTGGCGGCGTCATCGCCGATCAGCGTGTTGTCGACAAGCACGACGCCATTGGAAGCGCCAGTCAGCAAGTCCTCGCCACAGGCGCAAACCGCCATTCCCAGATCGTCTGCCGTCTCGACGCCATCAAGCGACCCGCCCGCGGGGCTGGCGCCGGCCGGATAGTGATCCGACGCCGCGACGTGAGCCCCTCCGAACGCCACCTCCGCGCCGGTGGTCGCGACCGCTCCGACCGACGCTGTACCCGTACCGGTCAACGATACCGCACCCGACGTGATCGTCCCACCGGTCGTTGTCACAGTGCCGGAAGTTCCGATCGATATCGTGCCCGGCGTGTACTTTCCGCCCCAGACATCGCCGTTCCCGGCGGTGACGCCCGTCGCGGCCGGATCTTTGGCCGACCCGCCCGACGCAACTACGATGATCGGCAAACCGAAGTCGACGGCGGCACCCGACGTGTCGTGGACGGTAATCGACGACGCGGCAGCCTGCCAGTCGACGAGCCGGAGATTGCCCTCGGCCACGATGGTGCCCGTGGTCGACAGCGAAACCGGCGTCGAGCCCCCAACCCGTCCACTCATCAGGGCCACGTCGTCCGCCGAGACGACCATCAGCCCCGTCACGGCATCGACGGTGAACAGCAGATCGGACGTCGAGGAAACGACGGCCTGGCCGAACGGCACTGGATTCCATGCTGCGTCCGCCAGCCAGGCACGATTCTCGGCAACGCGCATGACGTCGCCTCCGCGCGAGCTTCTCGCACGGCCAACGATAGCCAGCGGGGCGCCCGAGTGCAACCCCAGATAGCTGCGGAAGGAAGACGTTCCCCGCCTCTCAGGCCTGCGACTAGGCGCTGGCGGCGTCGAGCTTCAGGATATCGTCGCGCGACAGCGTCAGGCGCGCGGCCCCCATCAACTCGTCGAGCTGCGGAATCGAGGTCGCGCTGGCGATCGGCGCGGTCACGCTGGGACGCGCCATCAACCAGGCGAGCGCGACCTGCGCCTGTTTGGCGCCGTGCGTGGCCGATACCGCGTCGAGTGCCGCGAGAATGCGCAGGCCCTTGTCGTTGAGGTACTTGCCCGCGCCCGCCGCGCGCGCCCGACCCTCGACGTCGGCCTTGGTGCGATACTTGCCGCTGAGGAAGCCGCTCGCCAGCGAGTAGTAGCCGATGACGCCCACGCCTTCCTTCAGGCACAGCGGTTCCAGCTCGGCCTCGAACCCGGCGCGCTCGCACAGGCTGTAGTTGGGCTGCAGCGTGTGGTAGCGCGGCACGCCCATTTTCGCGCTGATGTCGAGGGCCTCCTTGAGGCGCTTGGCGTCGAAGTTGGACGCACCGATCACGCGCACCTTGCCCTGCTTCACCAGCAGCGCGTAGGCCTCCATCGTCTCCTCGATCGGAGTCTCCGGATCGTCGCGGTGGGCCTGGTAGAGGTCGATATGGTCGGTCTTCAGTCGGGTCAGCGACTCCTCGACCGAGCGCAGGATGTAGGCCTTGGCGAGGCCCTTCTTGTCGGGCGCCATTTCCATGCCGCACTTGGTGGCGAGCACGATCTTGTCGCGCCGGCCACCCTGGGCCAGCCAGTTGCCGATGATGATCTCGGAGTCGCCACCCTTGTTGGTCGGCACCCAGCGTGAATACACGTCGGCGGTGTCGACCAGCGAGAAGCCGCCGGCGACGAAGGCATCGAGCAACGAAAACGACGTCTTCTGGTCGGCCGTCCAGCCGAACACGTTGCCGCCGAACGCCAGCGGCGCGACCTTGATGCCGGATTTGCCGAGCTCACGCATGTCCATGATGATTTCTCCCCGAGATGACGTCCTTTATAGAGGTCGGGTGGCAGTCGCGTCCAACGCCACCTTCGACCGGGCACATGGCCGAAGCGCGTGCGCGCGCTGGCTGCTGGCTCGGCGAGCGACTATCCTCGCCACCGCGCTGTTTTCATGATCGCCGGGCGTCCGACGCCGGGCCACGACGGACCGACATGACCGAACCGACCAAGGCTGGCTGGGGCAAGGACGCACGGGTGATCGTGCTGATCTGCGCCGCCCATTTCGTCAGCCACTACCATCTGATGCTGCTGCCGCCGATCCTCGAGCTGGTGAAGACCCAGTTCGGCGCCAGCTATCTCGAGATCGGGGTGGCGTTCACCGCCTTCAACATCGTCTCGGCCGCCTTGCAGGCGCCGGCGGGATTCCTGGTCGACCGGATCGGTCCGCGCCGCGTGCTGACCGCGGGGCTGGTGCTGGGCGCCGTGGCGCTGGTGTTCATCGCGCTGGTGCCGACCTACTGGGCGTTGTTGGTCGCCTATGCGTTCCTCGGCCTCGCCAATACGGTCTACCATCCCGCCGACTACGCGATCCTGTCGGCCTCGATCGATCCGAAGCGGATCGGCCGGGCGTTCTCGATCCACACCTTCTCAGGCTATCTCGGCAGCGGCGTGGCGCCCTCGATCGTCATCCTGAGCGCGGGCCTGTGGGGCTGGAGCGGGGCCGCCCTGGTCGCCGCGGCGATGGGCGGCGTGGTCGCCTCGATGCTGTTGACGTTCGGCGCGATTCTCGTGCGGCCGTCGCCGGCCCCCACGACGGCTCGCGCCGCTTCCACCGCCAGCCAGAGCCCGAGCGAGAATGGCTGGCGTTTGCTGTTCTCGGCACCGATCCTGCGCAACCTGTTCTTCTTCATGTTGCTGGCGCTGTCCAACGGTGGCCTGCAGACCTACGGCGTCGTGGCGCTGGGCGCGCTGCACGGCACGCCCGCCACGATCGCCAATATCGCGTTGTCGGGCTATCTGCTGCTGAGCGCCGCCGGCGTGCTGCTGGGTGGCGTCATCGCCGACCGCACGCGCCACCACCAGTGGGTGGCCACCTGTTGTTTCGTCGCCACCAGCGCGATGGTGGTTCTGATTGGCTGGGTGAATCTCGGGGCCGCGGCGCTGGTGGTGGTCATGTCGGCGGGCGGCCTGCTCAACGGCATCATCCAGCCCTCGCGCGACATGATGGTGCGCGCGGTGACGCCGCCGGGCTCGTTCGGCAAGGTGTTCGGGTTCGTCTCGACCGGCTTCAACATCGGCGGCGTGGTGTCGCCGTTGCTCTACGCGACCCTGATGGACCGCGGCGAGCCAAGGCTGGTGTTCGCGTTCATCGTGGCGTTCATCCTGCTGGCGATCCTGACGCTCGTCACGCGTCCGCGGCCGGCGACCACCGGCGCGCCCGTGGCGCGTCCGGCCGAATAGACGCCCGACCAGGGAAAACGACACGGAAATTTCACTGGCATCGACGCGCGGATCGATCTATTGTGAGACCTCACTAAAATATTGGAGACGTAGACGTCGTGGTTCGTCCGCCTGTCGCGTTTCGGTTCCGCCCACATGGTCCGCTCGCAGGATCTCGAGAATTCCTGCGGGATGGCCTCCATCATCATGGTGAACTTCAAGGCCAAGAAGGGCCTGATGTTCGCCGGCATGTCGGCGGGGGCGGGCCTGCAGGTCAGCGGGTTGCCTGGCGGCAGCTTTCTCGGCTCGACGCTGTCGCGTGCGGCGCTCAACTACGCCGTCGCCAGCGAAAAGGAAGTCTACAAGCTGTACGACGCCGCCAAGGGGTCGGCGACCGACTTCAATACGACGCGGGATCGCGCCCCGGCCTGTACCCCAAGGTGATGGCCGATCTCGGCCTGGGCGCCTGGGAGAGTGTCAATGTCGGCGAAACGGGTCTGGCGCAGGCCGCGTTCGACGCCGTCAAGGATGGCTCTCCGGTGATCGTAGCCTGCGTCTGGGACGGTGGTGGCGGTCATGCGCTGGTGATCGACGAAACGTTCAGCTTCTTCGGCCGCAAGTACCTCGCGGTGTGCGATCCGTGGGACGGCGAACTGCACATCGTGTCGTGCACGACCGGCGCGACCGTCCGGTACGATACCGGCGACACGCCGATTTCCACCGGCACGCTGTTTGGCGGTTCGGCGCGGGCCGGTACCGGCATCAAAGGCAAGTTCGACGGCCGCATCGTGCGCCGCAAGTAGGACGTCATTCCGGCCGCCGGTTCTCGCCGGATCGCCTATCGCAAACCCCGGGGAGTCTTCCATGTCGTGGTTCGTCCGTTTTTCGCGCTTTGGCACCGCCCACATGGTGCGCTCGCAGGACAAGAACATGTCGTGCTCGATGGCCTCAATCGTGATGGTCAATTTCAAGCAGAAGAAAGGCCTGATGTTCGCCGGCATGGCCGCCGGCGCCAGCCTTCAGGTCAGCGGCATACCGGGCGCCAGCTACGTCGGCGCCACGCTGTCCTCGGCGGCGCGCGACTACGCCATCAAGAGCGAAGGCGAGGTCTACAAGATCTACGAGAAGTACGAGGGTGGCCCTCACGATTTCAACACCACGGGGTCCAATCCCCTGCTGTTTCCCAAGGTCCTGGCGGAGCTCGGGCTGGGGCAGTGGGAATGCGTCAATGTCGGCGACACCGGGGTCACCCAGGCCCTGATCGACTCCAACAAGGCCGGCAGTCCCGTAATCATCACCAGCGTCTGGGACGGCGGTGGCGCCCATTCGATCTGCTGCGACGACACGTTCGGCTTCTTCGGCACCACCTATCTCGCCTGCTGCGATCCCTGGGACGGCGAGCTACGGATCACCTCGGCGACGGTCGGGGCGAAGATCCGCTACGACGGCGGCGACACGCCGATTTCGTCGGGCACGTTTTTCGGCGGCAACGCCCACGCCTACGATCCCAAGGTCAACAACAAGGGCTGGATCGAGGCCTGGATCACGCGAAAGAAGGCGTGACGCGCGGGCGGCCAAAGCGAGAATCGACGTCGTAGCGACTGCTCCAATCCCCGCCCGAGGAGACTTCCATGTCGTGGTTCGTGCGTTTCTCGCGTTTCGGCAGCGCCCACATGGTCCGGTCCCAGGACCTGGACATGTCGTGCGCCATGGCTTCGATCGTCATGGTCAATTTCAAGATGAAGAAGGGCCTGATGTTCGCCGGCATGGCCGCCGGCGCGAGCCTCCAGGTCAGCGGCGTGCCGGGTGGCAGCTGGCTCGGTTCGACGCTGTCGTCGGCCGCCCGCGACTACGCGATCAAGAGCGAAGCCGAGGTCTACAAGCTCTACGAGAAACACAAGGGCGGCGCCCACGATTTCAACACCGCCGGCGCCCAACGCACGCTCTACCCGAAAGTGCTGGCCGATCTGGGGCTCGGACAGTGGGAGTATGTCAATGTCGGCAAGGCTGGCCTCGCCCAGGCGGTGATCGACACGACCAGTGATGGTAGTGCCTGCATAGTCGGCTGCACCTGGGACGGCGGCGGCGGACACGCGATGGTCATCGACGATTCATTCAACTTCTTCGGCAGCCGCTACCTGGCCGTGTGCGATCCATGGGATGGAGAATTGCGCATCACGTCGGCCACGATCGGTCAGACGGTGAAGTACGACGGCAGCTCCTCGCCGGTCTCGTCGGGCACGATCTTCGGCTGCAGCGCCCACAGCTACACGCCGGGCAGCACTGGCGCGCTCGACGGCGGCATCACCCGCCGCAAAAAGTAACCAGCGCGGCAGGTTGGTGGTCAGTCCGGAAAGTCGAAGTCCCGGCCGCCGCTGGTCACGCCGACCCGGTCGAACCAGACCGGACCGAGCTCGCCGGCCGCGTCGCCCGCGCATTTGAGGCTGGCGATGCGTTTGCCGTCGCGCTCCACGACCAGGCCGTTCTTCTCGCGGGTCTCGCCGTTGGGACCCCATTTGCCGATGCCGCTATAGACCGTGTAGGCGTGGGCTCCCGAGGCGAAGCGCAGCCACGCGCCGCCGCCGCCGGAGAAGGGCACGCCGGCGCCGGTCGCGGCCTTCGACGGCGCGACATCGCCCGACGGCAACGCGATATCCAGCGGATCGGTCGAGTCGGGCTTGCCGAAGCGATATTGTAGAGAACCCTTGCCCGGACTCGTGGCGCCCGACGCGCAGACCGACACCATCTTCTCGCCGGTGCGACAGGCGAAAACGACGGTCTCCAGCGGCGTGCAGAACGACGATTGTCGCCCCGCGACCGCGGGCTTCACCGCCGGCGCCACGGCACCGGACGCCGGGCCAATCACCCGCGCGGCGCGGATCAGTGCCACCGTGCGCGTCTGCTTGCAGGCAGGATCGCCCTGGCAGGAATCGGCCATGACCTTGCCGATCTCCCAGGTCAGCGCGACCCGCCTGCCCTTAAGCGCGGCCTCTTTCTCGCAGATTTCGAAATCCGCCAGTTCCTCGAACGTCGCGCCGCGATCGTCCCGCAGCGTGACGTAGCAGGCGACGTCGCCCGGGTTCATGCCGGTGATCGTGCCGACGGTTTTCTTCGTCATGCCGCCGATCGTGACGGTGGCGGGCTCCTGCGCGTCGGCCACCAGCGGGCAAGCGAACAACGCGGCGGCGAACAGCGCGGCTCCGGAACGACGAGTCGCGGCGGAAAAAAGGAACATCGGGGGCCTTTCGAGCCGGCAACGAGTCGGCGCGGCACCGATGCCCGATGCGCGCGAACCAATTGTCGACGATATACCCCGCCGGCGGCGCCGAATCACCCGCGAACGCGGATCACCCTTGCCCGCCGGGGGATTTGACCATCGGGGACCACGGCCTACACTGGCCGCCTGCGAACCGGGGGAGAGCGCCATGGATGTCGTTGCGACGGGTTACGGGCTGATCGAGGGTCCGGTGTGGGATCCGGCGAAAGGCCTCTATTTCAGCGACGTCATGAACGGCGGCGTCTTCCTGCTCGACCACGCCGACCGGACGACGCAGGTCGTCGCACGCCGCCGCGGCATCGGCGGCATGGCGCTGCATGCCGACGGCGGCATCGTCGTCGGCGGTCGCGACATCTCCTGGATCGCGGCCGACGGCACGACCACGAAAACCCTGCTCGGCAACGACGTCACGCCCGAGGCCGTCGGCTTCAACGATCTCACCACCGACGCCGCCGGTCGTATCTATGTCGGTTCGCTGGCCTACAAGGTGTTCGGCGGCGAGCCCGTGCGGCCGGGCCATCTGCACGTGATCGATCTCGACGGCTCGACGCGCACGATTTCCGACGGCGTGATGCTGACCAACGGCCTCGGCGTCTCGCCCGACGGCAAGCGCCTGTATCATTCGGACGCCCGCGCGCCCCACGTACGGGTCTACGACGTGAAGGCCGACGGATCGGTCGGGCCGTGGCGGGTGTTCGCCGATCTCGGTCCCGATCGCGTGCCCGACGGGCTGAAAGTGGCCGCCGATGGCTCCGTCTGGGTCGCCGACGCCCATGGCAGTCGCGTCGCGGTGTTCGAACCCGACGGCCGGCACCGCAAGGACGTCCCCGTGCCGCTGCCGATGGTGACCAGCGTTTGCTTCGCGGGTGCGGACATGCGGGATCTCTACGTCGTGACCGGTTCGCGCGGCGGCCCGAAGGAAAATTGCGGCACCGTGTTCCGCACCCGCGTCGACGTGCCGGGCTTGCCGCTGGCACCCGCGCGCGTGTCGCTGAAGTAGGCGCGCGCGCCGCAGGACAAGGAGACGACGTCATGAAATTCGGAGTCACGATCGCGCCGAGCATCTCGGACTGGCGCCTGTTCGTCGATCTGGAAACGATGGGCTACGACTGCGCCTGGGCCGCCGATTCGCAGATGCTGTACTCGGACGCCTACGCGGTGCTGGCGCTGGCGGCGGCGAACACCTCGCGCATCCGGCTCGGGACCGGCGTGTCGGTGGCCGGTACCCGGCTGGCGCCGGTGACCGCGCATTCCATCGCCACCATCAACAAGCTGGCGCCGGGACGCACGTTTCTCGGCATCGGCACTGGCCACACCGCGATGCGCGTGATGGGCAAGGATCCGATGAAGGCGCGCGAGTTCCGCGAGTATCTGCGGGTGCTGCGGGCGCTGCTGCACGGCGAGGAGGTCGACTACGCGCTGAACGGCGAAAGCAACGACATCCGCTTCCTGCACGCCGAACGGGGCTTCATCGACGTCGAGCATCCGGTGCCGATCTACGTCGCCGCCGACGGCCCGTTCGCGCTCAAGGCGGCCGGCGCCTACGGCGATGGCCGGGTCTGCTCGCACAACCAGACCAAGGTCCGGCTGCGCCAGAACATGGATACCATGGAGGAAGGGGCGGCGAAGGTCGGACGCAAGCTGCCCTCGACCTTCCATACCGCGGCGCTCAGCTATGCGTGCGTGCTGCGGCCGGGCGAAAGCATGACCTCGGATCGCGTGATCGACGAGATCGGCCCGATGGCGGCGGCCACGCTGCACTACTGGTGGGAATTCTACCAGAAGGACGGCGACACCAGCACGGTCGCGGGGCGCTGCCGCAATCTGTGGGACGAGTATCTCGCTTTCACCGAGAAGATGGCGTTGCCGTTGGCCAAACGCTACCAGCAGATCCATCTCGGCCATTGCGCGTTCCTGCCGCCGGAGGAGCGCCGCTTCATCACCGAGGACCTGATCCGCTCGACCGGCGGCCTCGTGGGCACGCCCGACGAAATCATCGCCATGTTGCGCGAGCGCGAGGCGATGGGCCTTGGCGAGATCACCCTGCTGCCCTCGATGGCCACCACGCGCGGCAACCTGAAGGACTTCGCCGAGCAGGTGATCGCCCGGTATTGAACGCAAACGCCGGCGGGATCGACCCGCCGGCGTTGCTGTCCAACATAACCACGCCCCACGCGCGGGTCCAATATTTACCTGTGATGTCGCCGAAGACGAACAGCCATCCTCTGGAGAAACGAGTGCTACGCCCGAGGTTTATTTGGCTTTGGCTGATGAAGCCGTCTGCGCGCGTTTGGCTTCAAGGCACCTCGAACATCCTTGTCGACAATCGCAAGATCGAACCACTCGGGGTCGAAATGTCCGCCGCACCAGCGCTTGACTTCCTTGTGCTCGGGATGCGTCGGATCGCCGATCACCTCCAGAAACCGCTCATATCCGGGGATGCCACCCACATCCTCGGGCGGCCGGGCGCGAGCACCGTCGATGCAGGTCGCGTGGTTGGGAACGCTATCGAGGACCACCATCTCCTCGATTTCGACCGTATGACGCCAGCCGTCGCCAAAGTCATAAAGGTAGGTGAACTTCAGCCCAGCGGGGCGAAAATCGCGAAGACGGACCGCGCGCTCGTCGAACACCCTCGGATCGCCTTCGACCAAGCCTTCATCGGCGATCACGGCGTCGCCATGGCGCAGCCCTCCGATATCGAATTCGTGCAGATGATAGTTCCACCAGTTGAACGCCGCCTGGATGGCCAGATGAAGCTGCGCGAGATTCCAGGCCCCCGGCACGACGATGCGCCGCCAGATGACAGGCTCGATCTCGTCGATCGATACACGGAGTTGAACGGCGTTGGGAGGTTCGAACATGGCGTCGAGCAGACCGGCAACGCCTCATGACGTCAAGTGACTTCGCCACAGGATGCCGCGAGAACCATGGCGACAATGTCGCCATGGGTTCGATGCAGGCTGGTACGCCTCCGTCTTACTTTTTCGCCTGCCTGGCGCGCGCTTCGGCCAGATCCGGCACCGCGCCGCCCGCCGCGCTGATCAGCGGCGACTTGGTGACGGCGAGCGCGGCCGCGGCGCTTTCGTTGCCGAGGATCTTCGACATCACCGCTTCGCGGCTGCGGTCGAACACGGCGCGGTTCTCGATCACGAATTTCTGCGACTTGCGCAGGCCCGCGAGATAGCCGTTGATTTCCGGCACCACGTAGCGCGCGACCATGTCCCAGCTGCGCATCGTGTTCTCGGGATTGGCCCAGTCGTGCACGAAGCCGACCACGGTGCCGAAGCCGCCGCTGATGTCGAGCACCGACTTGATCCGCTTCACGAGATCGTCGGGCGTGCCGATGGTGGCCGCGGTGCCTTCCGAGAACGCCATCTTGTCGACCGCCTCGTCGGGCGTCTTGAAGGGCCGGGCGCCGGGGCGCTGCAGGGTAGCGGTGATGTATTCGTTGTGGTGCCGCAACAGACCATCGCGTGCCTCGGCGCGCGCCTTTTCGCGGGTCTCCGCGATGTGCCAGCTCAACAGCACGCGCCAGTTCTTGCGGTCGACGGTCTGGCCGTGCTTGGCGGCCGACTGCTCGGCGAAGGCCCATTGCTGCGGCAAGGCGTTCAGGCCCTCGTCCGACAGCGAGCCGATCGAGATGATGCCGATGCCGTGCTTGCCCGCCAGCGTCATGCCCGACGGGCTGATCTGCGAAGCGACGACGAACGGCATATCTTCCTGCAGCGGCAGCAGCTGCAGCGCCGCGTCCTGCATCGTGTACCAGTCTGTTTTGGCGGTGACGCGCTCGCCCTTGAACAGCCGGCGGATGACGCCGATGGCGTCGTCCTGACGGTCGCGCAGCACCATCGGATCGACGCCGAGCGTGTGGGCGTCCGACGCCAACGCACCGGGGCCGGACCCGAAGATCGCGCGGCCACCCGTCATGTAGTCGAGCTGCACCATGCGCTGCGCGACGTTGAAGGGATGGTGGTAGGGCAGCGACACCACGCCGGTGCCGAGCTTGATGCGCTTCGTGCGATCGCCGGCGACGGCGAGAAACATCTCCGGCGAGGCGATCATCTCCCAGCCGCTGGAGTGATGCTCGCCGCACCAGAATTCGTCGTAGCCGAGCTTGTCCAGATGCGTGACCAGATCGAGGTCGCGGCTGAACTGGAGCATCGGGTGTTCGCCGATGGGATGGTGGGGCGCGAGAAAGGCGCCGAAATTCAGACGTGCCATGTGGCGGACTCCCGGATGCTTCTGGATCGATTGCGAGAAGGTGCGCGCGAATGCGCGAACCTTGTTCCGGTCACGCCCGCTGTCCAGCCGCATGCAGGCAGAAGACGCGGGACTTTTCGCGGAGCGGTTCGGCGGGGCGGCCCTGCCTCCCCAGGCGCCGGCTACCGTACGTGGCGCAGCACGGAACCGGCGCGCACGCCGGTGTGCTCGCCGTCGAGGACGTTGACCTGGCCGTTGACGATCGTCGCCTTGTAGCCGGTCGAACGCTGGGTGAAGCGGGCGGCGCCACCGGGGAAGTCGTTCACGAGTTCGGGCTGGCGCTCGGCGACCTTGTCGGCGTCGAACACGTTGACGTCCGCCCGCATGCCGACCGACAGGGTGCCGCGATCCTTCAGGCCCATCACGCGTGCCGGCATCGACGTCATGCGCTTGACCGCCTGGCCCATGCTGAAGAAACGCTTCTCGCGCACCCAGTAGGACAGCATGAACGTCGCCCAGCCGGCGTCCATCACCTGCGAGACGTGCGCGCCCGCGTCGCCAAGGCTCGGGAAGCAGTTGTCGCTGCGAAACATGTGGGCGAGCGCGTCGAGGTTGGGGTTGAACATCCGCAAGGTGAACAGCGCCCGGCCGTTGGTCTCCAGCGACAGGCGCAGGAAGGTCTCGGCCCAGTGTTCGCCACGCGCCCCGGCCATCGCGACCAGGCTGAGTTCCTCGCCGGCGGTGTAGTCGGGCGAGACGCCGTCGCCGAGATAAAATACCTTTTCGACCGGCGTGCCGAGATTCTGCTTGAAGCCATTGGTCCTGGCCTCGGTCATCAGCGAGGCCCTGATTTCGGGATCGGCGAGTGCGGCGAGGCGGTCGGCCATGGTCGGCAGGCGTCGCACCCGGCTCCACGTCGGACCGCGCACCGGCAGCGCCGCTTGCAGACCGTAGATCATGCCGGAGCCACGCACCTGCGTGATCGCGGTGATGTCGCGCCCGACGCAGGCCGCTTCCAGCGCGTCGCGGCGCTGGGTGGCCATCGCCAGATCGCCGCCGCCGGCACCATAGCTGCAGAGCACGCGACCGTTGGCCGAATCCGCGATGTCCCGCAGCAGGCCGAGGTCGGCGCCGACCGCCTGCATGAGCGCGTTGCGCGGCGCCACGACCCTGGCGATCGCCATCAGCTCGGCCGGGTCGGCGAAGGTGCCCGGAATCGCGCGCCCATCGGGCAGCTTGTGTTCGGCGAAGCGGTTGATCGAGAAACCCGCCGCTCCGGCGTCGATCGATTTCGCCACCACGTCGACCATTCGCCGCATGTCGTCGGCCGTGGCCTGCTCCTCGACCGCGCGTTCGCCCATCACGTAGAAGCGCACCGCGCTATGCCCCACGAGGCCGGCGATATTGATGCCGGGGTTCAGCTTCTCCACCGCGTCGAGATAGCCGCCGTAGTCTTCCCAGCTCCATGGCAAGCCGGTCAGAATGGCGTTGCGCGGAATATCCTCGACCGTCTCCATCATGCCCGCCAGCAGCTCCTTGTCGGCGGGTCTGACGGGCGCGAAGGTGACGCCGCAATTGCCCAGCAGCGCCGTCGTCACGCCGTGCCAGCTGACCGGCGTGCAATCGGGATCCCAGCCAATCTGGGCATCGAGATGGGTATGGATGTCGATGAAGCCGGGCGTCACGGTCATGCCGTCGGCGTCGATGTCGCGCTTGCCCCGCCCCTCGACCTTGCCAACGGCGGCGATGAGCCCGTTCTCGATGGCGAGATCGCCGCGTACAGCTTCCGTGCCAGTGCCGTCGACGATGTGTCCGCCGCGAATGACGAGATCGTAGGACATGCGCATCTACCCTGAATTTCTTCGTTGAGGCGGTGAGCGTGGGCCTGTTTGTGGGTCGACGCAACACGGCCGCGAAGCGGCTGCCATGTCGATTTCGCATGTCGGGGAGGTGGTCGGGTCGCGGATAGTGCCAACCTTGCTACGGTGCGGGGCGAGCGGAAATTCCGCCGCCGATACCCTGCGTGCGACCCGGCGCGCACCCGACGCTTCCCGTCTCCGGAGGACCGACAAGTGGATCTGAACGACGGCCCGGAGTACGCGGCATTCCGCGAAGAGATCAGGGCTTTTCTCGTCTCGCGCGAGGCGGACGCGCCCGCGGTTCGGGGTCCCAACGACGGGAAAGCGCGCGCCTGGCAGCGCTTGCTGATCGAACGGGGCTACGCCGCCCGAACCATCCCGCGGCAGTACGGCGGCGGCGGCCGGGAGCCCGACATCCTGAAGTCACGCATCCTCGCCGAAGAGTTCGCGCGCGCCCAGGTCAGCCCCGGGCTTGGCGGCCAGGGCATCTCGATGCTGGTGCCGACGCTTCTCGATGTCGGCACGGAAGCCCAGCGCATGCAGTTCATTCCGCCGACGCTGAGCGGCGAGATGGTCTGGTGCCAGGGCTATTCCGAACCCGGCGCCGGCAGCGATCTCGCCAGCCTGAGAACCTCGGCGGTCCTCGACGGCGACCACTGGGTGATCAACGGGCAGAAGATCTGGACCAGCACGGCCCACGTCGCGGACTGGATGTTCTGTCTGGTCCGCACCGAGCCCGACGCGCCCAAACACCGCGGCATCAGCTTCCTGCTGTTCCGGATGGACACGCCGGGCATCGAGGTCAGGCCGCTGATCGACATGACCATGCGGCGGAATTTCAACGAGGTGTTCTTCACCGACGTCAGGGTTCCGAAAGACCAGATCGTCGGCAAGCGCGGCGAGGGCTGGAAGGTCGCCAACGTCATCCTGAAGAACGAGCGCGATTCGCTGGGCGATCCCAACCAGACGCTCACCCGCCTGAACATGCTGATCGACATCATGAAGTCGGAGACCATCGATGGCCGGCGCCTGATCGACGATCCGCTCTGGCTCGACAGGCTGATGCGGATCCAGGGGCGCGTGATGGCGATGCGTCACAACGATCTGCGCGTTTTGTCGAGCAAGCTGAACGAAGGCCAGGACTCCAGCCTGGCGCGGATGATCGTCAAGCTGCAGGGCACCGAGCTGCGGCACGAGCTCGAGGCACTCGCCATCGACGCGATGGGCGAGGTCGGCCTCGCCTACGGCGCCAATCCATACGTCCGGGACAATGGTGGCTGGCAGTACTGGCACATGTACTACCTCGGCCTGATCATCGGCGGTGGCACCAGCCAGATCCAGAAGAACATCGTCGCGGAGCGTGGTCTCGGCATGCCGCGCGAACCCCGTGCGGGAGAAGCGTGATGCGGTTCGGTCTTTCCCCCGAGCAGACGCTTTTCCGCGACAGCGTCGGCCGCTATCTGCGCGATCATTCCGCGCTCGACCGCGTGCGGCGGTTCGCGGACCGGGACGAGAAGCGGGCCACCGACCTCGTCGCCGGGCTGGTCGAGCTCGGCGTGCCGGCGTTGCTGGTCCCGGAGGCCCATGGCGGCATCGGCCTGACGGCGCTCGATGCATGCGTCGTCGCCGAGGCGCTTGGCTACCGCGTCGCGCCGGTGGCCTTCGCGGCGAACGCCGCGATGGCGCCGACCGCCCTGCTGCTGGCCGGCAGCGAGGCACAGAAACGCGACTGGCTCCCGTCCATCGCCGATGGCGGCATGATCGTCGGGGCAGCGCTTTCCGAGCTTTGCGGCGCGCGTCTCGGCGCGGGTGTCGCCGCATCGGGCGGCCGCCTGCGGGGCAAGGCGTTGTTCGTTCTCGATTTCGAGGCCGACGCCTATCTGGTCGCCGACATGGACGGCGGCTTGCATCTCGCGCGCGCCGATGCGCCGGGGCTGTCGCGTGCGCGCCTCGAGACCGTCGATCGCACCCGGCCGATCGGCGAGCTCGGGTTCGACAATGTCGCGGCGGAACCGTTACCGGGCGCCAGCATGGATGTCTGCCGGCAGGTGCTCGATATCGGCCGCACGATGCTGGCTGCCGACACGCTGGGCGCGGCCCAGTGCATGATCGACCGGGCCGTCGTGTATGCCGGACAGCGCGAACAGTTCGGGCGCGTCATCGGCTCGTTCCAGGCCGTGAAGCACATGTGCGCGGAGATGGCGGCGCACCTGGAGCCGACGCGCGCGTCCGTCTGGTATGCCGGGCACGCCATTGCCGAGGGCTCCGACGAGGCGCACCTGGTGGCGTGCCACCTCAAGGCCCTTCTCGGCGAGGTGGGCCGCTTCGTTGCCAAGACCGCCACCGAAGTGCATGGCGGCATGGGGTTCACCGACCTCGTGGGTCTGCACTACTGGTACAAGCGGATCGGCTTCAATCGACAGATGCTGGGTTCGCCCGAACGGCTGCGCATCGAAGCCGCCAGGGCGCAGGGGCTTGCCGCTTGAGCACGTGGCTTCGCGGCAAACCCGGATGCGATCGACGGCGCACGATGCCACCGTCGTCGCCGACGATGGATGAAACGCGAGGCCTTCGATGACGACCGCGACGCTTGCCGCCCGCCGCGACAAGGCACTCGGATCGGGCGCGCCGCTGTTTTACACCGCGCCGCTGCACATCGTGCGCGGCGAGGGCGTCTCGCTGTACGACCCCGATGGTCGACGCTACGTCGACATGTACAACAACGTGCCTTGCGTTGGTCACGCCAACCCGCGCGTGGTCGAGGCGATGGCGCGCCAGCAGGGCACGCTGAACGTCCACAGCCGCTATCTGCACGAAGGCATCGTCGCCTTCGCGGAACGACTGGCGGCCCTGCATGGCCCGGCCATCGAGAGCGTGATTTTCAGCTGCTCCGGCACCGAGGCCAACGAAATCGCGCTTCGGATGGCCCGTTTCGCGACCGGCAAGGGTGGCATCGTCTGCACCAACGCGACCTATCACGGCAACAGCGAACTGGTCGGCAAACTTACCCGCCTGAGTGCCGATACCAACGACGGCGGCGACGTGCGCGCCATTCCGTTCCCGGAGATGTTCCGGCCGCTGGTGCCCGGCGCCAGCGAGGCCGATCTGGCCGATGCCTGTCTCGATCGGCTCAAGGCGACGATCCGACGTCTCGAGGACGACGGCGTCGGCCTGGCGGGCCTGATCGTTTGCTCGATCCTCGCCAACGAGGGACTGCCCGACGTCCCGCGCGGTTTCATGGCCCGCGCGGCCGAGATGGTTCGCGCCGCCGGCGGTCTGGTGATCGCCGACGAGGTCCAGGCCGGCTATTGCCGCACCGGCCGCTGGTGGGGCTACGAGGCGATGGGCTTCATGCCCGATATCGTCGTGACCGGCAAGCCGATGGGCAATGGCCTGCCGCTGGCGGCGACGGCGGCGAGCAAGGCGCTGGTCGATCTGTTCCGTGCGAAGACGCGGTACTTCAACACCTTCGCGTCGAGCCCGTTGCAGGCCGCCGTCGGCATGGCGGTGCTCGATGTGATCGAGGACGAGAGACTGGCCGCGAATGTCTCCAGAGTCGGTGGCGTGCTGCTCGCCGGGCTGAAGGCGCGCAAGTCTGCCCATCCCGCCATCGGCGACGTTCGAGGCATCGGCCTCTTTCTCGGCGTCGAGATCGTGAAGGGCGACGCAGCGAAGACGCCCGACCCCGACCGGGCCATCGCCATCGTGGACGACCTCAAGGAGCGCGGCTTCCTGACCAGCAACGCCGGCGCCTTCCGCAACGTCGTCAAGATCCGCCCGCCGCTGGTGTTCGGGCAGGCGGATGCCGACGCCTTTCTCGATGCCTACGACGCGACCATCGCGGGGCTCGATGGATAGCGCCGAGACGGAAGCGGCGTTCATGCCGGCCGCTCGGGCGGCGCTGGAGTCGTTCCCGGTCGGGCCGGCCGACGTCGTGCTGGTTGCCATGGCGGAAAACGTCACCTTCAAGGTCGTGGACCGCCGCGACGGCACAGCCTACGTGCTGCGCCTGCACCGGCCGGGCTATCACACGCTGGAGGAACTGAACGCCGAGCGCGCCTGGGTCAGGGCGCTCGCCGCGGCGCGGATCGAGGTGCCGGTGCCAGTCGCCGCGCGCGACGGCCGCGAGTACGTGCCCATCCCGGTGGCCGCGACCGGCGAGACGCGCTTCGCAGGCCTGGCGCGATGGACGGAGGGCCGCGTGCTGTGGGACTTGCTGGAGGAAACCACCAACCCCGACACCGTTGCCGGCTACTTCGAGAAGCTCGGCGCGATCACCGCTACCATGCACGAGCAATCGGTCGGCTGGACGCCGCCCGCCGGCTTCAAGCGGCACGCGCTCGACCGCGACGGTTTGATGGGCGACGCGCCTTTCTGGGGACCCTTCTGGGATCATGCCTCGCTGACGGACGTCGAGCGGCGCCTGCTGCTCGACACGCGCGGGCGCATCCAGCCTGTGCTCGACGCGCTCGGCAAGGACCCGTCGATCTATGGCGTCATCCACGCCGACATGCACGCCGGCAACATTCTGGTGAACGGCGACCGCCTCACCGTGATCGATTTCGACGACGCCGCGTTCGGCTGGCACCAGTACGACATCGCCGTGGCGCTGCTGCACAAGCAGGACGGTCCCGAAGGCCCGGCGCTCGAACGCGCGTTCCTGCGGGGTTACCGGGCGGCGCGCCCGATCGACGAGGCCGCGCTGTCGCTGCTGCCGATGTTCCGCCTGATCCGTGGCATGGTGCAGATCGGCTGGTACCACCAGCGACCGGAGCTGCCGCCCTCGCCGTGGTTCGAGGGGATGAAGGCGCTGGTGCTGGAGCGCTGTGCCACCTTCGTCCGGCCGCGCCGATAGCAGTCCGCCAGAACCGGCGCGCACGGCCAGCATGCCGCGCGGGTACTTCCCACCGCGGCGATGCCACCGCACTATGACGGCAATCAAGGGGAGGAAAACGATGACCGGACGTCTGGCGGGCAAGGTCGCGATGGTCACGGGTGCCGCCAGCGGCATCGGCAAGCGCTGCGCGGAGCGCTTCGTCGAGGAAGGTGCGCGCGTGCTGCTGACCGACATCCAGGACGACAAGGGTCGCGAGGCAGCGACCGCCCTCGGGGCCAACGCCGCCTACCGCCGCTGCGACGTGACCGTCGAGGCCGACATCGCCGCAGCCATCGAGGACGTCTGCAAACGCTTCGGGCCGATCGACGTGCTGTTGAACAACGCCGGTGCCGGTGGCTGGCGCGGACCGATCGAGGATTTCGACACCGCCTGGTGGGACCGCTCGATGGCGTTGCTGCTGCGCTCCTGCATGCTGGGCGCCAAGCACGCCGCGCGCGTCATGAAGCCGCGCAAGTCGGGCAGCATCATCAATCTCGCCAGCACCGCGGGCCTGGTGCCGGGTGCGACGCCGCACGACTACTCGACCGCCAAGGGCGCCGTCGTTCACTTCACGCAGGGACTGGCGCAGGAACTGGGCGAGCACGGCGTGCGCGCCAACGCGATCTGCCCCGGCTACGTCATCACGCCGCTGGTGGTGGGCAGCATGGGGCTTGGCATGCAAGCCGCCGAAGCCCAGCGCGACCGGGTCAACGAGGCGTTCGGCGCCGTGCATCCGATGCCGCGCGCCGGCTGGGTCGACGACATCGCTAACGCCGCCCTGTTTCTCGCCAGCGACGAGTCGGGCTTCGTCAATGGTCTGGCGATGGCGGTCGACGGCGGCCTGCATGCCGGCATCAGCTGGAGCGGTCACCGCAACCGCATGGCCGGCATCGCGCGCTCGCTGTCGGCCGACGGTACCTCGATGTGGGACCGCGAAATCGCGCGCGGCGGCGTGACCAAAGCGGCGGACTGAACCCGGGGAGGTACCAATGGGCATCGCGGCAGCGCGACCCCGTCCCGTGGTCGTGGATGAAACGTGGGGTACCGGCTCGACGTGTCGCGCAATCCGCGGTCGGATCCCCGGGGCGTGGACGGCGTTTGCGCTCTCCCGGACGGAAGGAGCGCGACCGCGACCGGCAAAGGTCGTTGGCGAGGCGCTCTGTTCTGGTGCGCGATAGCTATCGGAACTCCATTGGGTTGGTATCTGCCGATAGCCGTGTTTTCCGCTGTTGTTGGCGGGAAACCCGTATAGACGCCAAGGCCATTGGCAACTACATGCTGTTGGCATACATCGTGGAGCATCGACCTGAAGTGCCAATGGCCTGTGTGCCTCAAGGCTTTGTCGACCAGGCGGCTGAAACGAAGAGACTACGCGAGGTTGAACCTCTTTATACGTGGTTCTGGTATTTGGGGCCTACCGAGAAAAATTGCTCAACCTGCTGGTCGGCGTGCGCGACGCTGGCGTGGCCACACCAAGCGGCATTGATTCCCGGATTCATACGATATCTGGAAACCGTGCATCGCTATCCCTGCAGAGTTAACTTTGGGCTGGTCGCGCCATACATGCGCGATCTGTACGATTCGGGCAGGATATACAAACGTGCGCGCACGTCTCCCAAGGAGTCTGTCGCCGCCGTACCCGACGACGACTGCCGATACGGTCCCGATGTTTTCCGAATGGTCGTGCTGCCGTAGAATTTTCTATTTGGTTTCGCCGACGGCTGTCCATTGCGTGTTTCTTGGGGCTTGCTTCGCGTTGGTCACAAGTCCTGGCGCAAAACCAAACGGGAAAGGACTTGAATAATCGTGTCAAAAATGACACATTGCGCTTCGCATGATTGATCGCGCAAAAAAGTTGACGGCGCGCTTTTTCGAGAGCGGGACAGGACGCAAGCCCGTGCGAGAGTGGCTCCTTGAATTGAGTGCGGAAGATCGGCGCGTCGTCGGATACGACATTCAGACCGTCGAGTTTGGCTGGCCGGTCGGGATGCCCGTGTGCAGGCCGCTTGGCGGAGGACTCTGGGAAGTCCGCAGTTCCTTGAGCGGCAACCGGATCGCCCGCGCGATCTTTTGCATGAAGGACGGCGAGATGATCCTGTTGCGTGGCTTTATCAAGAAGACACAAAAGACGCCGCCGCAGGACATTGCGCTCGCCACGAGCCGTCGAAAGGAAATCGGGACATGACCGGGACGAAAAAGGGACGGGTAAGCGAGGAAACGTTCGACGAGTTCCTGACCGGCGAGGGCTTGCTGGAGGCGTGCGAGGAAGTCGCCATCAAGCGGGTTCTGGCATGGCAGATCGCCGAAGCGATGAAGGAGAAGGGCATCACCAAGACGGCGATGGCGCAGCGCATGCGAACCGATCGCCGCCAGCTCGACCGCCTGCTCGACCCGGACAATCCCTCGGTGACGCTTGGCACGTTGCGTCGCGCCGCCGGCGCGGTCGGCAAGACGTTGCGCGTGGAGCTGACGTGAGGCTCGTGCAATCCATGGCCATGTCCGCGGTGACGGGCGCAGCGGATTGAAGCAGCATGATCTCAACCAAGGCGGCGGACTGAACCTGGGGAGGTAACAATGGCCATCGCAATCCAGCAGCTTCATCCGGTGTTCGTCGGCGAGGTGTCGGGCGTCGATCTGACGAAGCCGCTGACGCCCGCCGAAGTCGCCGCCATCGACGCCGGCATGGACCGGTACGGCGTGCTGGTGTTCCACGACCAGCCGGTCGACGACGCCCAGCAGATCACCTTCAGCGTCAATTTCGGCGTCCAGGAAACGACCGTCGGCGGCCATATCCGCAAGCCTGGCGACCATCGTCTGGGACCCGGCATCGCCGACATTTCCAATCTCGACCGCGAGAACCGGTTGCTGGCGCGCGACGACCGCCGCCGCCTGTTCAATCTCGGCAACCGGCTGTGGCACAGCGACAGTTCCTACCGCGCCACGCCGGCCAAATACTCGCTGCTGTCGGCGCGCGCGATTCCCGGACGCGACGGCGATACGCAATTCGCCGACATGCGCGCCGCGTACGACACGCTCGACGCCGGGCTGAAGGCCGAGATCGGGGAGCTCGTCTGCGAGCATTCCCTGATGTATTCGCGCGGCTCGCTCGGCATGACCGACTACTCGCCCGAGGAGCAGGCCATGTTCCGCCCGGTGCGCCAGCGGCTGGTGCGCACGCATCCCGTCACCGGCCGCAAGTCGCTCTACCTCTCCTCGCACGCCGGCGCGATTCTCGGCATGCCGATGCCCGAGGCGCGCATGCTGTTGCGCGAACTCAACGAGCACGCCACCGGCCCGCGCTTCGTGCACGCCCATCGCTGGCGCCTGCACGATCTGGTGATCTGGGACAACCGCCAGACCATGCACCGCGCCATGCGCTTCGACGACGTGCGCGAGGTCCGCGACATGCGCCGCACCACCATCGCCGGCGACGCCCAGACCGTGGCCCAGGAAGCCGCGTAGATCAGGCCGGCGTCAGGCGCAGCGGCATCGAGGCGATCGCCCGGATCGTGTTGTTGAGGCGGCGCGTCGGCTCGCCGGCCGGTTCGATTGTCGCGACCTGCCGCGCCAGCGCCGCCAGCACGACCTCGCCCTCCAGCCGCGCCACGACCTGGCCGACGCAGGCGTGGATGCCGGAGCCGAACCCCATGTGGCCGGTCGCGCGGCGCCCGATGTCGAAGCGGGCGGGGTCGGGCCACTGCCGGTGGTCGCGGTTGGCGGCGGCCAGCAACATCAGGATCTTCGACCCCGCGGGAATGCGCGCGCCGGCCAGCTCGACGTCGCGCGAGGTCGTGCGGAAGAACGTCTGCACGGCGGCCTCGAAGCGGGTGGCCTCGTCAAAGGCCTGCCGCGCGAGCCCCGGATCGGCCCGCAGTTTTGCGTACTCGGCCGGATGGTTGGCGAGGCACAGCAGCGCGTTGCCGAGGCCGTTGACGGTGGTGTCGACGCCGGCCGAGAGGAACGAGCGCACCAGCATCGGCGCCTCGGCGACCGAAATCTCGCCCGCGTCGGCAGCCCGATAGATCAGGTCGCCGAAGCCGCCTGGCCTCAGATGGTCGCGCGCGCAATGCTGCATGATCCAGGCCGTCACCGGCTGCACCTTCGCGGCGGCGCGCGCGAAGAGTTCGTTGCGCGGCCCGAAGGCGTTGAAGATCATGTCGCCGTAGAGCAACAGATTCTCGCGACCCTCGGCTTCCAGGCCGACGGCGTCGGGGAACACCTTGAGCGGATAGGGCTCGGCCAGCTCCTTGATCCCGTCGACGACGGCGCCGGCCGCCGCGCGCGCCACCATGCGCCCGACCATCGCCTCGGCCTCGGCCGCGAAGGTCTCGCGCAGCCCCGTCACGACCCTGGGCGAGAGGATGCGGGCCAGCACGGTCCGGGCGCGGGTGTGATCGGGGGGATCGGCTTCGAGGATCAGGCTTTTGGGCCGGAACGGCGTTTCCTTGTGGAAATTGGCCAGCCCCACGCCGGCCGACGAGACGAAGGTCGCGTGGTCGGCGAACACCGCGCGCACCTCGGCATGACGGGCGACGGCGTAGATGCCGTAACGGCTCAGCCACGTCACCGGCCCCGCCTCGCGCAGGCGTTCGTGGTCGGGGTACGGATCGGTCAGGAAGGCGGCGCTGAACGGATCGATGTCGAGTGCCGGCACGTCGGCGGGGGCCGCCGCGGCGGGCTGGGTCACGCTATCCATGGGCGGGCCTCCGGTCGTGATCGCGGGACGGTGATGGCCAAGCTCCGACCGTCGCGGGACGAAGCCTAGCCGATCGGCCGCGCCGCGTCGCGGGTTGGTCGGGCGTTGCCCCGGATGGTCCAGGGCTGGCGTTTCGAAAATATTCCGACAGCATTCCAGACACCGTCCAGCCGATACCCCCCCTTGGGCCTCCAAAGCTGGATACGACCGGTTTCGGCTGGATACGGCCGGTTTCGACTGGACGTCGGCACCAAAGGCTGGACGCGGGGGTGGTTTCGGCTGGACGATGGCTGGACGCAACACCAAATCGACTGGACGACCGGCCGGATTGGCTGGATGGCCGGCCGCCGACAGGTCTGCGATCACCGTGGCGAAGACGAATAGAAAGCCCTTGAAAACGGCTTTCCGCGCGGGACCACGCAATCACCCGTCGTGACGATTCGGCACGTCGATGGCATAGCGCCGGCCGCCGATCCCGCCGGCGGCGCACTCGCGGTCGACCGCTCGTCGGCGACAGGGGTGGCGCGCACTCCGGGCGCCCGATGGAGCACCGGGCGGGCGCACAACCGCCATCGCACCACTCGTTGAGGCGGCACGATGGCAAGGGAGCGGTGGGCCGGGTCATCTTTCTTCCAGTTCCGGGGTTGGCGTCTATAAGTTATATATACATTATATGAGTTCTCGTCAACCTCGACCAGACCGCCCATCGCCGCCACCCCGCTAATCCGACCCCCAGAATCGCTCATGTCAACGGCGGCCGCCCGCACCCTATATGTGCGCCGCTCCGATTCCGACCCCACCTGGAACGCCAAGGACACGACCATGGATTCGATCACCCCGATCAACACCGACAAGCCCGCCGCGCTCGCCGCCCGCTACGGCGCCGCCGTGCCCGCCGCCGGCCCGTGGAACGACGTGATCGCCAGCCTGATGATGCACCGCTCGGTGCGCGGCTTCCGCACCGATCCGGTGCCGACGGGAACCGTCGAGACGCTGGTCGCCGCCGCGCAATCGGCCTCGACCAGCTCCAACCTCCAGACCTGGTCGGTCGTCGCGGTACACGATCCGGCCAAGCGCAAGGAGCTGGTGCGCATCGCCAACAACCAGAAGCACATCGAGGTGTGCCCACTGTTCCTCGTCTGGGTGGCCGACGTGTCGCGCAACGAGCGGCTGGCGAGCGAGGAAGGCGCCACGCTCGAAGGCCTGCCCTATCTGGAGACCTTCCTCGTCGCCGCCATCGATGCCGCGCTGGCGGCCCAGAACGCCACGGTCGCCGCCGAATCGCTGGGCCTCTCGATGGTTTACATCGGTGCCCTGCGCAACGACCCCGAGGGTGTGGCGAAGCTGCTGAACCTGCCCAAGGGCGCCATGGCGGTGTTCGGCATGTGCGTCGGCTACGCCACGCCCGCCGGCGCCGGCGAAGTGAAGCCGCGCCTGTCGCAGCGCGCCATCCTGCACCACGACGTCTACGACGCCGCCGCCGAACGCGCGCTGCGCGCCGACTACGACAAGGAAATGGCCGATTTCAGCGCCCGCCAGAAGATGCCCGCTAGCGACTGGAGCGGCCGCGTCATCGACCGCCTCGGCAAGATCCCGGCGCTGAGCGGCCGCGAGAAGCTGAAGGGCCAGGTCAACGCGCTGGGGTTCCCGCTGAAGTAGGCGGGCGGCGAGAGGCGATCACGGACGCGAAAGGCTTCGAGTGCATCGCGTTCCGGCGCGGGACGACATTGTCCTCGCGCCGTCGGGGGGACTGCGGGAAGCTCCTCGCCGCGCATCTTCACGCATCGCTCGCTGCATGGTCGGAGCGGAAGCGCCGGTACGTTGAATCTGGCCTGCGGACGCGAGATATGGCATGATTTTGCATGGTTCAGGCCGGTCCTATCCACGGGAGGTCGCAAGTGAAACAGAGTCACCACGTCATCTCGAGCATGAGATCCGGCTGGAGCGTGCTGCGGTCCGATCGAAGCCGCGCGTCCAGGACATTTGAAAAGCGCGACGACGCCGTCGTCTACGCCCGTGACCGCGCGCGGCGAGACGGAACCAATCTCTTCATCCATCGTCCGGACGGGACCGTGGAGAGCATGCACCGGTTCGGCGACGACGTGACCGCTCCCGAAGCCAGGCGGCCGGGATAGATGGGGTTCGCGTCGAACGTTTTCATCAACTGCCCGTTCGACGAGGCGTATCGGCCGATACTGCATCCCATCTTGTTTTGCGTGCTGCAACTCGGCTTCGAGCCCCGCATCGCGACGGAAAGCGCGGATTCCGGCAAATCGAGGATCGACAAGATCGTCGCGCTGGTTGGCGAATGCAGATTCGGAGTTCACGACCTCTCGCGGATGAGCGCCGTCGCCGCCGGGGAATTGTACCGTCTGAACATGCCGCTCGAACTCGGCCTGGGCATCGGATGTCGTCGGTTCGGGGCGGGGCAGCTGGCGGACAAGAGATGCCTGATTCTGGAGAAGGAACATTTCCGCTACCAGGCCGCCATTTCGGATCTGGCCGGCTCGGACATCCGGTCCCATGGCGACAATCCCGAGCGGGCGTGCGGGGAAGTGCGTTCCTGGCTGGTGATCGAGGCGGGCCTTCGACGACCCGTCGCGTCGACCACCATATGGGGGCGTTTCAACAGGTTCGTGGCCGATCTGTACGACGAACTGGCCGTCGATGGTTACTCGCCCGAGGAATTCAAACAGCTGCCCGTGCCCGAACTCCTGCCGAGAATGCGGGACTGGATCGCGAGCAATCCGGCGGGACGACCGTAGGCTACGCACCGCCCGTAGCCGCAATGCTTGGACCATCGAAGCGGCGGCGGACCCCGCAATTCCCCCGCCGAACCGGAGAGACCGGCTTGGCGGAGCTGCTTTTGCCGGGCGGCGTGGTCCGCCGACTTCCTCTCGCTTCGCGTGAACTCCCTGGTCGCGGACCGCGCCTGGCGCATCGGCGATGACACGGCGATGGCCGATTTCAGCGCCCGCCAGAAGATGCCCGCCAGCGACTGGAGCGGCCGCGTCATCGACCGCATGGGCACGATTCCGGCGCTGAGCGGGCGCGAAAAGCTGAAGGGGCAGGTGAACGCGCTGGGGTTTCCGCTGAAGTAGGGGCAGGGCACCGCGACGGGACCCGCCGCGAGCGACAGCGGCGGGCCGGTCGTGTAAAATCCGGTCCTGGGCGAGGGAGGGTGGAATGGCGAACTTGTTGTCGAGCGACGCGGTCGCCGACTTCTTCCTGCTTCAGATCGATTCGTCGGCCGGAGATTCGATCACGAATCTGAAGCTCCAGAAGCTCGTCTACTACGCCCAGGCCTGGCATCTCGGACTGCACGGCAAGCCGTTGTTCGCCGGCGAAATCCAGGCGTGGGCGCACGGTCCCGTAGTGCCCGAGCTCTATCGTCGCTTCCGCCGGTACGGCTGGGGCGCCATCGATCCGCACGATTTGCGCATCGCACCCTATGACGAGTTGCACCGCACGCAGATCGACTTTCTGGACGAGATCAATCGCAAATATGCCCGCCTGTCGGGGCGCCAGCTGGAGACGCTGACGAACCGCGAGGCGCCGTGGCGCGACACCTACGGCGACCGGCCACCGGGCAGCCGTTGCGTGGACGCGATCACGCACGCCGCGATGACGGATTTCTACGGCGATCGCGTGCGGGCCGCCGCTTGATCCCGACGCCGCGTAGCGGACAACGTGGCATTCGGTGTTTCGACATACACTGCGCTGGTCAGCTGACTACATTGCGATGATCAGTGCTCTCGCAAGCCATCGTATCTGAGTAGTGCTACTGACCAGGATTTTTCCACGCCATCCAGAGCAGTAGATTCTTCGTGGATGATTCTCCAGCCAGCCCCCAGCTTTCTGACGAACTTCTGAGGTTTATCTTTAAGATATTTAGTGCCTTTTCTTTCGCCATACATCAATATATATCCGGTTCCTGTTGTCGATTTTCGACCCAGATATCTTTTTATTGTTTTGCCGTCATTGCTGATGCCAGTCATGTTTATTTTCGTCTTCACCTCGATTACCGCCCGAACAGTGTAGGTGGCTCTATTCCAGACAACAATATCGAACCGAACTCGTGAATCCAGCTTGAGTGGTGGGCCGAGTTGCGAACCGCCGCGTTCACGAGCAATTTTCGAAGGAGTGCCTTCCGGAAAGACGTCATTACCGCCTCGGACGATTGACCAGGCAATTTCATATTGCAGGAAGCTTTCGGGCGCATGGCGGAGAGATTCTTTACCTCCGGACATTTTCGCGTATTTTTTTCGGGCTTTGGTCGCCGCATCGACGATACGCAATTCAAGGTCGTTCACGATCATGCCTCGCCATCTGAAGTAGCTTGTACACGCTATGTGACCAGTGCCATGACATGCTCGTGATTGCCACCCGACGCTGCGCTGTCTGTTGGCTATTCGAACGACTCGGTGCTCACCTCGGCATGTTTCACGTAGTTGCTTCGTCGCCATGTCCCCGTGCTCGACGACCTTGTCCGCAGCGTCGACCGGAAGGTTGCGAACCAAGTACTGTTGCACGTCGTCATGGCCTCGGGGGCTGGGGCCGTAAGCAGCAGAACTCCGCAGCAGAACGAGATCGCCCTAGCCATGGCGATCCGCAGAGGGTGACGCAACGTCGCGTCAACCGATTTCGATGTCGTCGTCGTTTTCGACAACGCCTCGATGAAGGTGGCGCGACCGGCGGCGACGCGGAGATTGTGCTGGATCGGACAGTTGTCGGTCGTGGAGCGGCTGGGAGCGCTGCGGTTCGCGCCGGTCAAGCCGTGGTATTTGGCCGGCCACTTCGCGACGCGACGCTGGCGCCCCCATCGCCGCCGCCCATGACAAACCCCACCCGGCCGGCGATGCTGCCAACTCCCGACCACCGTCCCGGACCCCGACCATGCCCACCCTCGCCCGCCTCCAGACCTTCGTCCTGCGCGCGCCCGTCGCGACGCCCGTGGTGGCCGCGTTCGGCGCGCTGACCGAACGCGTTTCGGTGCTGGTCCGGGTCGAGGATTCCGAGGGCGCGCACGGCTGGGGCGACATCTGGTCGAACGTGCCCAGTCTCGCGGCGCCCTATCGCGCCGAATTGCTCGACCGCACGATCGGTCCGATGGCGCTGGGCCAGCCGGTCGACGATCCCGTCGCGCTTTGGAGCGGGCTGGACCGGCGGCTGGCGACCTTGCGGCTGCAATCGGGCGACGAGGGCGGCTTCTCGGCGGCGTTGGCGGCGCTCGATCTGGCGGTCCACGACATGGCGGGGCGGCGCGCCGGTCTGCCGCTGTGGCGGGCACTGGGTGGACGCGACGGTTCACCGGTGCCGGCCTATGCCAGCGGCATCAATCCCGGGCCGGGCGCGGCCGACACGATGGCTGCGGCGCGGGCGGGCGGTTTCCGGGCCTTCAAGATCAAGATCGGGTTCGGTGCCGAGGCCGACTTCGCGACGTTGCAGGCGCCGGTGGCCGACCTGCGGCCGGGCGAACGGCTGATGGTCGACGCCAACCAAGGCTGGGACCTGCGCGAGGCCACCTCGATGGTGGCGCGGCTGCGTCATTTTCCGCTTGACTGGATCGAGGAGCCGCTGCGGGCGGATAGCCCTGTCCACGAATGGGGCCAGGTCGCCGGCTCGGCCGGCACGGTGCTGGCGGCGGGCGAGAATCTGCGCGGTGCCGGCGGGTTCCAGGCCGCCATCGACGGCGGGGCGTTGGGCGTGATCCAGCCCGACCTCGCCAAATGGGGCGGCCATTCCGGCTGCCGGCCCGTCGCGCTGGCGGCGCTGGCGGCCGGGCTGACCTATTGTCCGCACTGGCTGGGCGGCGCGGTGGGGCAGCTGCATGCGCTGCATCTGCTGGCCGCGGTGCGCGGACCGGGCATGCTGGAGGTCGACGTCAATCCCAATCCGTTGCGCGAAAACCTCGCGGCCGGCCTGTTCACCCCGGTCGACGGCAAGATCGCGCTGCCAGTGGGGCCAGGAATCGGCATCGAACCGGACCTCGCCGCCGTCGCGGCCTTCACGACCCAGCGCACCGACCGGCGCGCCTAGACGTAGCCCGAATTCGTCCGATGCCTCTGCCGCAAGCGGTTCGGGCAATTTCATCCGGGTAAAATCCGGGTACCCGCGCCATTTCATCCGGGTAAAATCTGGTCGCCCGACCGCGCGGGCGCCGGGCGAGGCGCGCCGGGACCGCCCGGAGTCCGCTTCGCCATCCCTGGCCGGCTTTCGGCCCCTCGTCCCGCCGCGCGCGTTGCGTCGACCATCGGGAAAGCGCAAAAGAGAGGCACACCACGACGACGCGGGCGCGAGGGAGGCGGGCGGTGGAAGTCTACTTGCCGATCGCCGAGCTGTCGCTGGACTGGCCTTTGCTGCTGGGGCTGGGCGCCATCGCCGGTCTGATGGCCGGCATGTTCGGGGTCGGCGGCGGCTTTTTGCTGACGCCGCTACTCATCTTCGTCGGCGTGCCGCCAACCGTGGCGGTCGCGACCCAGGCCAACCAGGTGATCGCGACCTCGATCTCGGGCCTGCTCGCGCAGTGGCAGCGCGGCAACGTCGACACCCGCATGGGCATGACCATGCTGCTCGGCGGCCTGGTCGGATCCACGTCGGGGGTGTTCCTGTTCGGGGTGCTCAAGCGGATCGGCCAGATCGACCTGACCATCGCGCTGGGCTACGTGATCCTGCTCAGCGTCATCGGCGCCCTGATGCTGGTCGAGAGCGTGCGGACCTGGCGGCGGCGGCGCGATCCGCAGGCGCCCAGGCGGCGGCTGCACCAGCATTATCTGGTCCATCGCCTGCCCTTCAAGATGCGGTTCTACCGCTCGCGTCTCTATATCAGCGCGCTGGTGCCGATCGGCATCGGTTTCGCCATCGGCGTGTTGTCGGCCCTGCTGGGGATCGGCGGTGGCTTCATCCTGCTGCCGGCCATGATCTACCTGCTCGGCATGCCCACCCTGGTGGCGATCGGCACCTCGAGCTTCCAGATCCTGTTCGTGGCGATCAACGTCACCTTCCTGCAGGCGGTCGAGAACCACACCGTCGACATCGTGCTCGCCCTGCTGCTGATCCTGGGCGGCGCCATCGGCACCCCGTTCGGCTCCGGCCTGGCGGCCAAATTGCCGGGCTTCCAGCTGCGCGGCCTGCTGTCGCTGGTGATCCTCGCCATGGCCATCAAGCTGATGATCGAGCTGTTTGCCCGGCCCGACGCGATCTACTCGCTCGGCGCCATCGTGCGGATGCCATGATCGCCCGGGTCGCCGCCGTTCTGACGCTCTTGCTGGCTCCGTCGATGGTTTCGGCGCAGGCGATGCTGGTAGACCTGTCGAAGCCACGGGTCGCGATTACCTCGGCCTTCAAGGGCGCCGACATCCTGGTCTTCGGCGCGCTCGACGCGCCGGGCGACGTGGTCATCACCGTATCGGGGACGCCGGTGCGCCAGACCGTGCTGCGCAAGGAGCGCATCCTGGGACTGTGGGTGACGGGCGGGCGGCAGACTTTCGACGAGGTGCCGACCTATTATGCCGTCGCCGCCACCCGGCCGCTGTCGCAGATCCTGCCGGCCGAGGGCGTCGCCGGCGTGGCGATCACGCTGTCGGAGCGGCTGGCGTCGATCCGGCCGGTCGATCCCGGTCGCCGCCGGCCCGACGACATGGAACGCTTCCGCGATGGTCTGGTCGACGCCAAGCGCCGCGAACTGCTCTATCCCGCCGAGGTCGGGCCGGTGAATCTGGTGGCGGGGCGCCTGTTCCGGGCCGAGCTGCAGTTCCCCTCCCGCCTGCCGGTCGGCGACTACCAGATTACCGCCTACGTGGTGCGCGATGGCCAGACCGTGTCGGCGGTGTCGCGGCCGCTGATCGTGTCCAAGGAAGGCTTCAGTGCCGAGTTGTTCGACGCCGCGCGGGACCAGTCGATCGGCTACGGGGTGCTGGCGATCTCGATGGCGCTGCTGATCGGCTGGGGTGCCGGCTGGGTCGGGCGACGGTTGTGAGCGTGGCGGGAGGAAACCGATGTCGGACGTGAACCTGCCCCCGGGCGAGGCCACCGGAGCCGCGAAGCCGGCCCAGCGTGTCTTCCTGGTCGTGGTCGACGACAGCGCCGAGCTGCGGGTCGCCGTGCGCTATGCCTGTCGCCGCGCCAAGCGCACCGGCGGCCGGGTCGCCCTGCTCTATGTCATGGATCCGCCCGAACCCCAGCAATGGGCTGCCATCGGCGACCTCGTGCGCGAGGAGGCCCGCCAGGAGGCCGAGGTCCAGGTCGCCGCCGTGGCCGAGCGGGTGGCGACCATGACCGGCCAGCCGCCGATCCTGCATTTTCGCGAGGGTGGCCGGCGCGAGCAGCTGCTGCAACTGGTTGCCGAGGATCCCGCGATTTCCGTCCTGGTGCTGGCCGCCGGCATCGGCGGCGAGGGTCCGGGGCCGCTCGTTTCGGCGCTGGCCAGCAAGTACGCGGGTAGCTTGCGGGTCGCCCTGACCATCGTTCCCGGTGGCTTGTCGGACGCCGAGATCGACGCGATTTCGTGAGGCGGGTTACCGGCGGAGCAAAATTCGCGACGTTATGGCTCACTTAGTCCACAGATAATTAAATTGACTTTAAATTATTTTATATTTTGACCATGTTCGTTCTCGGGGCGATGCCGATTGATAACGCCCAGTGAATCAATAATTTTCCACAATACATGAGCATTCGATCTTTTTTTGGCGCTTGAAGGGCTGGGGCGTCGCCCCTAGCTCTTTGACGTCGACCTGCCCCTTCCCCGCCCCGATGGCGAGGGAGGGTTCGCCGGAACGGCACAGACACAGCGGAGCGTACCCCACGATGTTCATCCAGACCGAGCAGACCCCCAATCCGGCGACCCTGAAGTTTCTTCCGGGACGGGTGGTGCTCGCGTCGGGCACCGCCGACTTCCCCGACCGCGAAGCGGCCAGCCGTTCGCCGCTGGCCCGTCGCCTGTTCGAGGTCGACGGCGTCGAGCGCGTCTTTCTGGGCTCCGATTTCATCACGGTCTCGCGCGCCGGAGCCGTCGACTGGCCGGTCATGAAACCCGCCGTGCTCGGCGGCATCATGGAACATTTCACGTCGGGCGAACCGACACTGCTGGCCGACACCGCCGACGCGGCGCCGGCCGAGGAAGACGACGAGGTCGTCGCGCAAATCAAGGAACTGCTCGAAACGCGCATCCGCCCGGCCGTCGCCCAGGACGGCGGGGACATCGTGTTCGACTCGTTCCGCGATGGCGTCGTGTACCTGCAAATGCAGGGTTCGTGCTCGGGTTGCCCGAGTTCGACCGCGACGCTGAAGATGGGTATCGAAAATCTCCTCCGGCACTACGTGCCCGAGGTTCTGGAGGTCCGGCCGGTCGCGTAGTTCCGCGTAACCCGGACGGACGGCGCTGCGCCTGGGTTGCCCCGAGCAACCGGGAAGGGAGAGCCGTTTGTTCCGGTCTGATGACCGCTTTCCGGGGGGGGAAGGCGGTTCAGTTCCCGCGTCAATCAACCAGTGGGCTTCCGCCATGCTTTCGAACGTCCCCGGGGCGGCCGATTTCGGCCGCCGCCATGCCTTCGTCGCCACGCTGGGCGTCTGCGCCGTTGCCGCGATCATGCTGGGGTCCGCCAGTTCGCAGCGGACCGAACTCGTCGCCGCCCTGGCCACGCCCGGCGTTTCGCTGTCGGCGGCGATCGTGGATCCGGCCGAACTGACCCGGGAAGCCGTCGTGCCCGGCGAGTTGGTGGCGCCGGTCTTGGTCGCCGTTTCGGTCGACGCGACGCCGGCCGCCGACGAGAACGAGCCACGCCAGATGCATGGCCGATTCAGCCATGCCTACGCGCCGCCGGCCCGCCGGCTGGTGTCGCCGGTGCGCGCCGACCGGGCCGAGCAACTGGCCGAGGTATTCCAGCGGCACGACTACTCGCTCGACCAGACCCGCTCGGGCCAACCGGTGCCGGCCTTGCAGATCGACCGCGTGCCGGGCGACCTCGGCGCGGTGAAGGACGGCAACGAGCGCAAGGCGATGTTCATCAAGGCCCTGTTGCCGATCGTCCTCGAGGTCAACGAGCGACTCCACGCCGATCGCCAGGAACTGTTGCGGCTGAGGGACAAACAGCGCCTCCGTCATGCCCTTTCCGCGGCCGAGAAGGCTTGGCTCGGCGAACTCGCCGACCGCTACGGCACCGAGGCGTCGAACTTCGTCGAGCTGGTGGCCCGCGTGGATCTGGTGCCACCCTCGATGGCCATCGCCCAGGCCGGCGTCGAGAGTGGCTGGGGCACCTCCTACGCCGCCCGCGTCGGCAATTCGCTGTTCGGCCAGATCCAGGCCGGCGGCCGCCATTCGGTGACGGTGCCGTGGCGCGCGGGTCCCGCGATGCCGCAGCCGTTCCAGACGGTGGCCGATTCGGTCGATGCCTATTTCCTCAACCTCAACACCCACCCCGCCTACGAAGCCTTCCGCGCCGAGCGCGGCCAGGCGCGCGCTGCCGGCAAGTATCCCGATGGCTACCAGCTGATCGGTAACCTCCGGCGCTATTCCGAGCTCGGCCAGCAATACATCGACTATGTCCGCGGCATCATCCGCGAGAACAAGCTGACCGATTTCGACAACGCGCGCCTGACGCCGATCTGAAGCGACGCGGCCGCTCTCACGTCATCGGCGCCGGCAGGTCGGCGTCGGCCAGCACGCGGAACCGGCGGGCATCGAACATCTGGTAGTGCCACCATTCGTTCCGGTAGAAGTCCCAGCCGGCCGCCGTCATCAGGCCCATCAGCAGCAACCGGTTGCGCTGTGCCTCGACGCCGACGTCGAGCCGCCCGTGATGGGAGAGCGGCGTGAAGGCATCGAACGCGGTGCCCATGTCGAGCTCGCGACCCTCGCCGTCCAGCAAGGTCAGATCCACCGCCACGCCGCGCGAATGCGGCGAGCCGCGCCTCGGATCGGCGAGGAATTCCGGATCGGGCCGCGCCCGCCAGAGTTTCCATTGTGCCTCGGTTGGCCGCAAGGCGTCGAACAGCTTCAGCCGCAAGCCCAGCGGCGCCGCCAGTTCGACGGCGCGGCGCAGGAGCGGCGCGGCCTCGCGCCGCAGATAGCAGCGGGCGTTCCGGTAGACCGGCGCGCCCGATATGTTGTCGGCCGTCGCGTAGGCGAGCGCGATCTCCACGTCGTAGTCAGGTGACGTTATCTCGACGATGTCCGGTTCCACGATCCCTCCCCTGGCGCGATCCGCCGGCACCACCCTGGCGTCGCCGGCGGCCGCGCGCCAGTCCGGCGCGACGACGCGGGTTCTGGCGTTCGACTGCAGTCTCGCCCGCTGCGCCGCGGCGGTCGTCGAATTCGACACCGCCGGCCGGCCATCGGTTCGCGGCAACGCCACCGAGCCGATGACGCGCGGACACGCCGCGGCGCTGGCGCCGATGATCCAGTCGTTGCTGGCGGCCGCCGGCTGGAGCGCATCCGACCTCGACCTCCTCGCCACCACGCTGGGGCCCGGCAGCTTCACGGGCATGCGCATCGGACTCGCCATGGCGCGTGGCCTCGGTCTGGCGCTCGCGATCCCCGTGGCCGGCGTACGCTCCACGCGCGCCATGTTCCTGTCGCTGGCACCGGCGGATCTCGAAGACATCGACGTCGTGGTCGCGGCGATCGATGCCGGACGCGGCCGCCGCTACGCCGGGCTGTTCGACCCGCGCGACGGCGGCGAGACGGGCCCCGACCTGGTCGCCGACGACGATCTGGTCGTGGCGGTCGCCGGCCGCCGGGTGCTGGTCGTGGGCGACGCGGCGGAGCCCGTGCTCGCCATGCTGGCCGCGCGCGACGTCGTTGCACGCGGCCGCTCGCCGGCGATCGGGGCACCCGATCCGCTGGCGGTTGCCATCGCCGCCACGGAAACCGGCGTCGATGGCTGGCGCGAGCGCAACGCGCGCGAGGGCATGCCCCGGCCGCTCTATCTGCGCGGCGCCGACGTGACCTTACGCGACGGCGCCCGCACGACGGCCGATCTCGATGGCTGACGCCGCCCGATGAGCCCGCCGCTGTTCGTCGAGGCCGGCGTCGCGATGGCGGCATGTCTTGCCGGGCTGCATCGCGACGCGTTTTCCGGGCGTCGCGAGCGCGCCTGGTCGGCGGCCGAATTCGTCGGTTTGCTGTCCTCGCCGGGCTGCTTCGCCATCGCCGCGCGCGCCGACGATGGCGACGCCGGCTTCGCGCTGGCGCGCGTGGTGCTCGACGAGGCCGAGTTGCTGACCATTGGCGTGGCGTCCGCCCACCGCCGTCGCGGCGTGGCGAGCGGGTTGCTCGCGCGCGCGATGGCGGCGTGCGCGACGCGTGGCGCGGCGATGCTCTTCCTGGAGGTCGCGGCCGACAACGACGCGGCGCTAGGACTCTATCGGGCCAGCGGCTTTCATGTCGTTGGCCGCCGCGTCGGCTACTTCCCCGGTCAATCCTCCCCGATCGACGGGCTGACGATGCGCGCCGACCTCGTGTCAGCCGGCGGCGCGGCGCCCGATGCGTAGACGATGGACCCGGCCGCCTTCGTTTTCCGGCCCCAGCTCCGCGACCTCGAAGCCCTCGGCGCGGGCCGACCGGGGCACGTTGCGCAGGGGCTCGCCCGCGTTGAGGCGCACCACGAGCGTCTCGCCCGGAAGCAGTCGCTCCAGCCGCAGTTTCACGCGCACGAACGTCATCGGGCAGACCTCGCCCGTCACGTCGACGAGATCGGGCGGCGACGGAGCGCTCACGAACCGCCCCGCACGGCGTCGAGGGGTGTATTGATCATGCGTGCGCGAAAGACTATAGGGACGCCACGCATCGCGAATCGTCGGGCCCCGGGAATCGAAATGACGCAAGTAGACAAGACCACCGCCGATCTGTTGGCACTGACGGCGCAAATCGTCACCGCCCACGTTTCAAATAATACTGTCACGATTTCCGACATTCCGAAACTGATCGAACAGGTCTACGGCACGCTTGCCAACGTCGGCAGCCCGGTGCCGCCGCCGCCACCGCCGCAGGAGCCGGCGGTGAACCCGAAGAAGTCGGTGTTCCGCGACCACATCGTCTGCCTGGAAGACGGCTCCAAGCACAAGATGCTGAAGCGCCATCTGATGACCGCCTACGGCATGACGCCCAAGCAGTACCGCGAGAAATGGAACCTCGACGCCGACTATCCGATGGTCGCGCCGAGCTATTCCAAGATCCGCAGCGCGCTGGCGAAGAAGGCGGGCCTCGGCACCAAGAAGATGCGCCAGCGCGGCGGCCGCTCCAAGGCCTAGGCGACCGGCTGGCGAGAGCCTCGCCCGGCGTTGTATATGACCAGCACGGCGGACGGCGAGGGTGCCGGCCGGCGACGCATCGGGGAAGGCCGTGCCTGACACCAGCCTGTCGGCGCTCGAGGCGCTCTGCGTCGCCAAGGGCCTCAAAATGACCGACCAGCGGCGGGTGATCGCGCGCGTGTTGTCGGAATCGACCGACCATCCCGACGTCGAGTCGGTGCATCGCCGCGCCTCCGGGATCGACCCGCGCATCTCGATCGCCACCGTGTATCGCACCGTGCGCCTGTTCGAGGACGCCAACATTCTCGAGCGGCACGACTTTCGCGACGGCCGTTCCCGCTACGAAGCCGCGCCGAGCGACCATCACGACCATCTGATCGACATCCAGTCCGGTGCCGTGATCGAGTTCCAGAGCGAGGAAATCGAGGAATTGCAGCGTGCCATCGCCGCCAGGCTGGGCTACCGGCTGGTCGGACACCGGCTCGAACTCTATGCGGTGCCGGCCGCCGCGCCCGAACCCGGCGACCGGGAATGAGCGGTCATTGTCGCGCTCGCGCCCGCCGCGACCGCGAAATATCGTTGGACGGGCGCCCGGTGGTCCGGATAATGGGCTCATGAGCAGCGTCGCCCTCCAGCCGTCCGCCGCGGTGGAGCCCGTCGTCGAATCGGGCTTCCTGATCGTCGCCGGCGATTTCGAAGTCCGTCTGGCCGCCGATGTCGCCGACATCGACGCCTCGCAGGCGCTGCGCTACCGCGTCTTCTACGAGGAGATGGCGGCGCGCCCGACCCCCGAGATGGCTGCCCGCCGCCGCGACTTCGACGAATTCGATCCGCTGTGCGACCATCTGCTGGTGATCGATCGCCGCCGCCGGGGCGCCGACGCCATCGTCGGAACCTACCGGCTGATCCGCCGCGGCGTCGCCGCGGCGCTGGGCCGCTTCTACTCCGCCGCCGAGTACGACATCTCGCCATTGACCGACCGGCCCGGCGAGGTGCTGGAGCTGGGCCGTTCCTGCGTGGATGTTTCGGCCCGCAACATGCCGACCATGCAGCTGTTGTGGCGCGGCATCGCGACCTACGTGTTCCACCACAAGATCGAGATCATGTTCGGCTGCGCCAGCCTGCCGGGCAACGACGTGCGCCGCCTCGCGCAACCGCTGTCGTATCTCCACCACCGCCACCTGGCGCCGCCGGGCCTGCGGCCGCGCGCGCTGGCGGACCGCTTCGTCGACATGAACATCCTGCCCGCCGACGGCTACGATCCCAAGCTCGCGGAGCGCCTGGTGCCGCCGCTGATCAAGGGCTATCTGCGTCTGGGCGGCTTCGTCGGCGATGGCGCGGTGATCGATCCGCAGTTCAACACGATCGACGTCTGCATCGTGGTCAAGACGGATCTGATCACCGAAAAATACTACCGGCACTACGAGCTGGCGCGGCGCGACGGCGCCTGAACCATCCACCGGGCCCACACCCTTGTCCTCCATTTCATTCGGTTCGCCGGTGCGCGGCGCGTTGCGGCTGACGGCCTACGTGCTGGTCACCCTGCTCGGCATGCCGTTCCAGCTGGCCGCCGTCGGCTTGCGGTGGCGCGGCCTCGCGGTGGCGATCCCGTTGCGCTACCACCGGATCGTGTGCTGGATTTTCGGCCTCAAGGTCGAGGTTCACGGCACCCGGTCGACCGCGGTGCCGACGCTGTTCGTCAGCAACCACATCTCCTATCTCGACATCGAGGTGCTGGGATCGGTGTTGCCGGCATCGTTCGTGGCCAAGGCCGAGGTGTCGACCTGGCCGTTCTTCAGTTGGCTGGCCAAGCTGCAACGCACGGTGTTCGTCGAGCGCGTGCCGCGCGCCGCTCGCGGCAGCCGCGACGAGATGGTCGAGCGTCTCGCGGCCGGCGACAGCCTGATCCTGTTTCCCGAGGGCACCAGCGGCGACGGACAGCGGGTCCTTCCATTCCGCACCTCGCTGTTCGCCGTCGCGGGCGCGGCCGTCGGCGACCGGCCGCTGTGCGTGCAGCCCGTGACCATCGCCTACACGCGGCTCGACGGCATTCCGCTGGGCCGTTACTGGCGGCCGTTCTTCGCCTGGTTCGGCGACATGGAGCTGGCCGGCCACCTCTGGAACGTCACCAAGCTCGGCGAAGCTTCGGTCGTGGTGGTGTTCCACGAGCCGACCGACATCGCGGCGATCGGCGATCGCAAGAAGCTGGCGGCGCATTGCGAGCGACTGATCGCGACGACCCTGCAGACGCTCAACCGCGACGGCGGCACCGCCTCGCTGAAAGCGCCCGCCCCCGTCGCCTGACGCCGCCCGCCCGCCCCGACCCGACCAGGGCAATCGGGTGAACGCCGTTCCGGCTCCCGGGCAGCTGTCGCGTCGATGGAAGCCGCGGCGATGTCGCACCGTCCGGGCGCGCGCCACGCCAATGGCGCTCGTGGCGAGCGTCCCCGATGGCCCACGCGACGGCGAAGAAGCGCCACTGGAGTGGCGCGCTCGTGCGTCCGCGAGGATGTCTGGCTGGAAGGGTGGGAGTCCCTTTCAGGCAAACCCCGACCGGCCTGTATTCGACCGTAACCGCGTCGCCGCGAGGCGGGGTGGAGAGCAATGGAAGGAGAAGATGTCGTCCGTAGGAACACGAACTCGATTTGGCCGGACCGATTGGCGAGCCTGCGAGCGAATGGCGAAGCCCGGACCCGCGACGAGCGGGAGGCCCACGACGCTGAGAGGTTGGGTGTCAAAGCGATCGTGGGAAGCGGTGAGGTGGTTGGAGACGGAAGGCATCGAAGGCCAGACATCTGAAGCGGAGAGACCCGCGCGGGCAAGCCGGCGAGGAGCCGCCGAGCGGGAGTCAGAGCACTCATAGTAGCGATGAAGCCGGGCAATGCCGGTGGAGCGAAGGGGTGCAGGAAGGTGGAGACGCAAGGACCATGGACGAGGGACAGACACCGGAGGCAGTGCCCGCGAGGGCTAGACGTGCCGGACAAGCCGAAGCCCCCGCAAGGAGCTACGCGGACCCGCGTGTGTGGACGGAGCGCATGTCGACGGCCCTCGAGGAGGGGGTGAAGGGAGGCAAGTGGTACAGCCTGATGGACAAGGTGCATCCCGAGGCGACGCTGCGGGCGGCTTTCGCGCGAGTGGAGGCCAACGACGGGGCGAGCGGGGTGGACCATGTGAGTGTCGGGATGTTTGGAGCCGGACTGGACGCGAACCTGGAACGGCTGGGGGAGGCGTTGCGGACGGGCACGTACCGTCCGCAAGCGATCCGCCGGCACTACATTCCCAAACCGGGAAGCCAGGAGCAGCGTCCGTTGGGGATACCGACGGTACGCGACAGGGTAGTTCAGACGGCGCTGCGGCTGGTGCTGGAGCCGATCTTCGAGCGGGACTTCGCGCCGCACAGTCATGGCTTCCGGCCCGGCCGGGGGTGCAAGGACGCGTTGCGGCGGGTGGACGAGCTGTTGAAGGACGGCCATGCGCACGTGGTGGACGCCGATCTGAAGAGCTATTTCGACACGATCCCGCACGAGCGGCTGCTGACCCTGGTCGGCAGCAAGGTATCGGACGGGAAGATCATGGAGTTGGTGGGGCGTTTCCTGAAGCAGGGCATCCTGGATGGCCTGCGGACGTGGACGCCCGAGGGTGGCACGCCGCAAGGCGCGGTGATCAGTCCGCTGCCGAGCAACATCTACCTCGACCCGCTGGACCATCTGATGGCAGGGGCCGGGTTCGAGATGGTGCGCTACGCCGACGACTTCGTGGTGATGTGTCGGGACGAAGCGCAAGCGGCCCGAGCCCTGGCGATGGTGCGGCAATGGACGGCCGAGGCCGGCCTGACCCTGCATCCCGCCAAGACGCGACTGGTCGACGCGCGGTCCGGGAGCTTCGAGTTCCCGGGTTATCGCTTCGAGGCCGGCCGACGCTGGCCGCGCGCGAAGAGCCTGGCGAAGTTCAGGGACGGCGTGCGCGACAAGACCCGCCGGACCTCCGGGCAAAGTCTGGGGACGATCATCGCGGCGCTCAATTCCTCGCTTCGAGGCTGGTTCGGGTACTTCCGGCACAGCCACCGCGCGACGTTCGGCGATCTCGACGGATGGATCCGTGGCCGGCTGCGAAGCCTGTTGCGGCGCCGACGCGGGGCCAAGGGCATCGCGCGCGGCGAGGATAACCATCGCTGGCCCAATGCCTTCTTTGCCGGTCACGGGCTCTTCAGCTTGAAGGACGCCCATGCGCTGGCCTGTCGGTCCCCTCGTGGGTGAGACCACCGACTGGAGAGCCGGATGCGGGAGACCCGCCAGTCCGGTTCGGAGGGAGGGGG
>CAMDVZ010000003.1 GCA_945878895.1 Caenispirillum bisanense
GGGCGGAAGGGGGTGGTTCGCGGTCAAGAACGCGATCGCGGAAAATCGCCCACGCCGTCGAGAAGTGCATGCGCGGCAGGAGCGACTTCCGCATTCCATCGGCATCGTCCGCGTATCGACAACCACCCCCTTCCGCCCCTTCGGGCACCTTCCCCCGCCAGCGGGGGCAGGGAAGAAATCGTTGCGCCACAATGCTTTTCAGGCACCCACGGGATGTGTAGATGCCGAGGCCAAAGACGGGGGAGCGGGACATCAAAGGCGGGCGGCGACGCGCCCGCCCCGTGGTCAGAACCTGATGATGCCCTGGCGGTTCAGCAGGTAGCCCAGATTGTAGTAGCGGCCGACATTGAGGATCAGGCTGTTCCGGTCGGTGGTCGGCAGCGCCGCGAGCTGGCGCCAGTCGTTGGGCGACAGCGGCAGGACCGGGCACAGCGTGCCGATCAGGGTCGCACCCACGCCCTGGAAAAAGAAGTCCGCCCCGTCCAGCGCCGAGCGCGGGCCGTCGAGTCCGAGCATCCGGCGCAACGGCTCGTTGCGGGCGGTATGGACGCCGAAGCGGCGGAAGCGTTCGTCGTCGACCACCGAATCGGTGACGCCCTGCCAGAACACGCGCTGGGCGTACCAGTCCGGCGTCATCCGGTCGGCGTGGACGAGATGATCGGCAATCGCGCCGGGCACGTACCAGGCAATGCCGCCGGCGCGGCGGATCACCTCGATCACGAAGCCCTCGCCGTACACGAAGGCGGTGCCGCGCGGCCCGAAGCGTTCGTCGAAGCCACCCGCCCGGCGCAGCGCCTCGACGTCGAAGCAGATATTGCCCTCGAGCAGCCATTCGCCGTCGGCCAGCGGCCTCGCCACTTTCGACCAGCCGAGATCGACCGAGTAGAATTTCAGGAAGCTGTCGTCGAGCCAGTCCGGCCGCGGCGTCTCCCAGACCGGCAGCACCTCGCCGCCGGCGATCGCGAGATCCGGGACTGCGTCGAACGGCGCCACCAGATTCGCCAGCCAGTCCGGTCGCGCGATCTGGTCGTCGTCCATGTAGGCGAGCAACGGCGTCTTGGTCTGCCGCATCGCCTCGTTGCGGGCGGGCCCGGCGCCTTGCTTGGGCGCGAACACGTAGAGGACGTTGGCGTGCCGGGCAGCCAGTTCGGCGGCGACCTCGCTGGTGTCGTCGGTCGAGGCGTTGTCGACGATCAGGATGTCGAAACCGTCGACCGCGAAGGTCTGGGCCGCCAGCGCGTCGACGCACGCCCGCAGGTGGCGCGAACGGTTGAACGTACAGACGGCGACCGTGACGCGCTTGACCATGCCGAACCGAAGACCCCCGCCGCGAAACCGGCCCCACAGAGCATGAACAAAAGGGTAACAGCAAGGCATACGGCGTGCCTGTGGCGAATCGCACACCGGATGTCGGGAAACGCCGGGGCTGGATGCGCCGGGGCAGGGAAGCCCGGTCGCGACACCAGAATTGGGGGCTCCGGCGGACCCGCGTGGTGGCCGGAGCCCCGCTCCCTTGCCCACGACCGTATCTGGCGCCGCGACAACATATTGGAATCGCTGGATAATTCATTTTACCCGGATGATATTGTGGATCGACCAGCCCGGCCGGCCGCGGTGCCCCCGGCGCGACGGCAGCGCAGCGTCGCGCGGGTGTGGTAGTGAGGACGACGGCCCGTCGAGGCCACCACGAGACCCGAACCTCCGGATTTGATGCGATGACGACGACCGCCGCCCCTGCCGCCGCCTTCGCGCCACGCGCCGCCACCTGGGACAAACGCCCCGACGGTGGCCTCGTGCTGCGTGGACCCGCGTTGCGGCAGGATCACCCGGTGTCGCTGGGCGCGGTGCTGGAACGACGTGGCCGCGAGCACCCCGAACGGGTGTTTCTGGCCCAGCGCGACGATTCGGGCGGTTGGCGGCGGCTGACCTACGGCGAGGCGCTGAAGCAGGTCCGGGCGCTCGGCCAGGCGCTGCTCGACCATGGCTGCGGCCCCGAACGGCCGCTGGCGATCCTGTCGGGCAATTCGATCAACCACGCCGTGCTGACCCTGGCGGCCATGCACGTCGGGGTGCCGGCGGCACCGGTGTCGGTCGCCTACTCCACCATGTCGAACGACCACACCAAGCTCGCGCATGTCGTCGGCAGCCTGACTCCCGGCATGGTCTTCGTCGAGGACGGCGCCATTTTTACCAATGCAATCAAGGCACTAGAGACACATAAATTACTCGGAAGGGTACCCCTCTGCGTCGCCACGAACACCCCTTCCAGCATGCCCTTTCTCGCCCTCTCCGACCTCCTCGCCACCCCGCCGACCGCCGCCGTTGATCGCGCCCTCGCCGCCATCGGCCCCGACACCATCGCCAAGGTTCTGTTCACCTCGGGATCGACCGGCATGCCCAAGGGCGTGATCAATACCCAGCGCATGCTCTGCACCAACCAGCAGGCCGCCGCCCAGACCTTCCCGTTCCTCGCCCGCACGCCGCCGGTGCTGCTCGACTGGCTGCCGTGGAACCACACCTTCGGCGGCAATTTCGTCCTGCACCTGGCGCTGTGGCACGGCGGCACCCTGCACATCGACGATGGCCGCCCGATGCCGGGCCTCGTCGAGAAAACCGTCGCCAATTTGCGCGAGGTGTCGCCCACCCTCTATCTCAACGTGCCGCGCGGCTACGACATGCTGCTGCCCTATCTGGAGGCCGACGACGGCCTCGCCCGCGCCCTGATGGGCCAATCCGAATTCCTGTTCTACGGCGGCGCCTCGCTGCCCGAGCCGACCTGGGACCGCTTGCAGGCCGTGGCGCGGCGCGTGCTCGGCAGAGCGATCCCGATGACGGCGGCGTGGGGCTCGACCGAGACCGCGCCGCTCGCGACCGCGCTGCACTGGCCGGTCGACAGGCCCGGCAACATCGGCCTGCCGGTGCCGGGCGTCGAGGTGCTGCTGACGCCCAACGGCGGCAAGCTGGAACTGCGGGTGCGCGGCGCCAACGTGACGCCGGGCTACTGGCGCGACGCGGCGAAGACGCGTGACGCCTTCGATTCCGAGGGCTTCTACAGGATCGGCGACGCCGGCACGCTGGCCAACCCGGACGATCCCTCCGAGGGCATCCTGTTCGACGGTCGCGTCGTGGAGGATTTCAAGCTCACCTCGGGGACCTTCGTGCATGTCGGCGGCTTGCGCCTTGCCGCCGTCGCGGCCGGCGCGCCCGTCGTCCAGGATTGCGTCGTGACCGGCCACGACCGCGACACCATCGGCCTGCTGGTTTTCGCGAGCCCGGCGGGGTGCGCGAGCCTGCTGCCCGGCGCCACCCCGACAACGCCGCTCGCCGACCTCGCGCGCGCTTCCGAAGTGCGCGACGCCCTTGCGCGCGGCCTCGCCGCCCACAACAAGGCCAATCCCGGCTCCTCGACGCGAATCGCGCGCGCCATCGTGCTGCCGACTCCGCCCGCCATCGACGCCAACGAGATCACCGACAAGGGCTACGTCAACCAGCGCGCCGTGCTGGAAGCCCGCGCGGCGGAGGTCGCGAAGCTCTACGCCGAGCCGCCGCCGCCCGACGTGATCGTCGTGCCGCGATGAGCGACGCCGCCACCCGCTCCATCCTGCGGCGCTACCATCTCGCGATGGCGGCGCCGTTCTTCCTGCACGTCCTCACGACCGGCGTCTTCTGCGCCGTCCATGGCGTGCCGGAACTGCTGCCCCAGTCGATCGCGATGTCGCTGGTCGTCTGCCTGGGCGGTGGCCAGCTGGCCGGCTGGTACACGATCGGGCCGATCCGCGAATTCCTCGCCGACGGCAGGCCTTTCGCTACGATCGAACGCGCCTTGACGCAGCTACCCCTGCGTTCGGCGAGGTGGATGTTTCTCGTCGTCCTGCCGCTGCTGTTTCTTCAGCTTATCGCGCCGAAAATCGGACTGATGCCGATACCCGCTGGCGTTCCCGACGCGACGTGGGCCGACGTCGTGGCCACGTTCGTCGTCCAGCTCGTCTTCTACTTCGTGCTGACCTACTTCCTCGTCAGCGCCTATCTCGAACGCCTCTGCCGGTTCCTGTTCGAGCGCCGCGGCGTCAACCTCGGCCTGTTCTTCGGCGATTTCCAGCTCAAGATGGGCGTCGCGCTCGGCTTCGCGTCGACCGCGTCGCTGCTGCTGCTGGCGGTCGAGATATTCAGCTACGATGGCGAGCGGCTGATGCGCGAGGCAGCCGTCGACGTGATCGCCAGCGTCATCGCACTGTCGATCTCGCTGTACTGGATCTCGCGCTCGCTGACCCGCCCGCAGGCACGTCTCGACGAGGGCATCACGCGGCTGGCCGACGGCGATCTCACCGTCCGCCTGCCGGTGACGTCGAACGACCAGGTCGGGCACGTCACGTCGGAATTCAACCGCATGGTCCAGGGCCTGCGCGAGCGCCAGACGCTGCGCACCGCGTTCGGGCGCTACGTCGACGAAAGCGTCGCCTCGACCATTCTCGACGCGCAGGGCAGCAGCGACGGGCGCCTGGCGGCCGAGACGCGCGACGTCACCGTGCTCTTCACCGACATCGAGGGCTTCACCGCGCTCTCGGAATGGCTGCCGCCGGACCAGATCGTGCGCGCCATCGACAAGTATCTCGCCGTGGTCATGGAGCCGATCCGCCGCCACGGCGGCGTCGTGAACAATTTCATCGGCGATGGATTGCTGGTCAGCTTCAACCTGCCGCTCGCCTGCCCCGACCACGCCACCGCCGCGGTCGCCGCCGCCATCGACATCCAGCGCGCCCTCGACGACTGGCGTTTCGACGGCGCCTTCGTGTTCAACACCCGGATCGGCATCAATACCGGTCCGGTGATCGGCGGTTCGGTGGGCGCCGGCGACCGGCTGAGCTACATGCTGCTCGGCGATACCGTGAACACGGCCGCCCGTCTGGAACAGCTGAACAAGGACTACGGCACGCGCATCCTCGTGGCGAACGCCACGCGGGCGGCCTGCTCCGGCGATTTCGTCTTCGCGCCGGTCGCGACGGTGGCCGTGCGCGGGCGCAGCGAACCCACGACGATCCACAGCGTCGATACCCGGCGCGGGTCGACGGGTCCAACCGGTGAAGGTGCGGCATGAACGGTTTCGGCGGCATGGACGATCTGACGAAGGACCAGCTGGCGCTCCGCGCCCGCGCCCGCGAACTCGCCGCCGGCCCGGTCGCCGCGCGCGCCGCCGAGGTCGACCGCACCGAGCAGTATCCGTGGGACAACGTGGCCCTGCTCAAGGACGCCGGCCTGCTCGGCATGACGATCCCGACCCGGCACGGCGGCCAGGGCCGGAGCTGGCTCGACGCGGTTCTCGTCATCGAAGCGTTGTCGGCGGCCTGCTCCGTCACCGGCCGGATCGCCGTCGAAACCAACATGGGCGCCATCAGCGCCGTCATGGCCTATGGCTCCGAAGAGCAGAAGAAGCTGGCCGCCGACATGGTGCTGGCGGGCGACAAGCCGGCCATCTGCATCACCGAACCCGAAGCCGGCTCCGACGCCAGCGGCATGACCACGCGCGCCGACAGGCGCGGCAACCGCTTCGTGCTCAACGGCCGCAAGCACTGGATCACCGGCGGCGGCGTGTCGCGCCTCCACCTGATCTTCGCGAAGGTATTCGACGAGCAAGGCAACGAGGAAGGCGTCGGCGGCTTTCTCGCCATCCGCGACGAGACGCCGGGCCTGAAAATCACGAAGCGCGAACCGACCATGGGCCTGCGCGGCATTCCCGAGGCGGTGATCGACTTCGAGGAGATGGAACTGGCGCCCTCGGCGCTGGTGATCCCGCCGCGCGGCCTGCGCAAGGGCTTCGCCGACCTGATGAATGCCTACAACAGCCAGCGCGTCGGTGCCGCCACGGTGGCGCTGGGCATCGCCGAGGGCGCCTACCGGCTGGCGCTGGACTGGTCGGAGGAGCGCCACCAGTTCGGCCGCCCCATCAACGAGTTCCAGGGCCTGCAGTGGAAGCTGGCGGACATGTCGATCCGCCTCGCCGCCGCCCAGTCGCTCGTCTACAAGGCCGCCCGCAGCGGCGAAGGCGGCTTCCCCGACATGCTGATGGCCGCGCAAGCCAAGATCTTCACGTCGGAGAACGCCATCCAGGTCGTCAATGACGCCCTTCAGTGTTTCGGCGCGCGCGGCTATTCGCGCGAGCTGCCGCTGGAGCGCATGGCGCGCGACGTGCGCATGTTCACCATCGGCGGCGGCACCGCCGAAGTGCTGCGCAACGTCGTCGCCGGCGCCATTCTCGGCAAGAAATTGCCGCAGACCCGCGACGGCTGGGGCACCAGATCGAAGCCGGCATAGAGCACCCGCTGCGTCCGGCGCCATGGACGGCGCGGCGTCGCGCGCGCTACCGTCCCTCGCCCGACGGTTTTCCCGATCTCTCTCGTTCAGGTCCACCATGCCCACGCCGATTTCCTGGTCGATCCTGTGGCCCTACGCGCTCGCCGCGCTCGCGTTCGGCTATGCCCTGGGGTCGATTCCATTCGGCCTGCTGCTGACGCGCATGGCGGGGCTTGGCGACATCCGCTCGATCGGCTCGGGCAACATCGGCGCGACCAACGTCCTGCGCACCGGCAACAAGAAGGTGGCGGTGGCGACCCTGCTGCTCGACGGCGGCAAGGGCGCGGCGGCGGCGTTGATCGCGCTGTATTTCGCCGGCACCTTTCCCATGCTCGCCGCCGGCATCGGCGCGGTGATCGGCCACTGCTTCCCGGTGTGGCTCGGCTTCAAAGGTGGCAAGGGCGTGGCGACGACGCTGGGCACCTTCATCGCCTGGTCGTGGCCGCTCGGCATCGGTGCCTGCCTGCTGTGGATGATCTACGCCGCGGCCTTCCGGATATCGTCGCTCTCGGCCTTACTCGGCCTCGCCACGACCGCGGCCCTGGCGTGGCTGCTGTCGACCACGACGGTGCTGGGGCGGATTGTTTCCAACTCCAATCTCGCGTTCGCCGCGACCGTGATCGTGGCGCTGGTCTTCGCCATGCACCACGAGAACATCCGCCGGTTGCTTGCCGGCACGGAGCCCCGGATCGGCGGCTCGAAGAAAGGCTGACCGACGATGGGCACGCTCGACTCCCTCGCCATCGCCCACCGCATCGACGCAATCTTCGCGCCGTGGAACAGGCCCGACACGCCCGGCGCCGCCGTCGGCGTGCTGCGCGGCGACGAGGTGATCTTCGCCAGGGGATACGGCCTGGCGAGCGTCGAACTGGGCGCGCCGATCGGATCCGACACCGCCTTCCGCATCGCCTCGGTGAGCAAGCAGTTCACCGTCGCCGCGGCGCTCCGTCTGGTTCGCGATGGACGACTCTCGTTGGACGATCCGCCGCAAAAATACCTGCCCGACCTGCCGCCGCTGCCCGAGGCGATCACCATCGAGCAGATGATGCGCAACACATCGGGCTGGCCGGACTTCCTGGAGCTGTTGCAGCTGGGCGGTTCCAATCTCGATCGCCCGACCCGCGTCGAGGATTTGCGTGCGACGGTGGCCCGCAACCGACACCTCAACTTCGCGCCCGGATCGCGCTTTCTGTACAGCAACACCAATTTCGTGGCGTTGGCCTGGATCGTCGAAGCGATCGAAGGCCGGCCGCTGAGCGACATTCTCGCGGACTGGATTTTCAAGCCGCTCGGCATGACGCGCACGGCCCTGGTGGTCGACAACGACACCGTCGTGCCCCATCTCGCCACCGCCTATCTGCAAACACTCGACGGCTCGCTGCGGCGCGCCCGCCATGCCTATCCGCACGGCGGCGAGGGCGGACTCGTCTCCACGGTCGAGGATTTGCTGATCTGGGCGCGGCATTGCGCCCGGCCATGGCTGAAGCCAACGGCGCTGTGGGCCGACCTCGCCGAGCCGAAGCCGCTGACGAACGGCGCGCCAAGCCCCTATTTGCGCGGACTGTGGAGCGCCGCGCTGCGCGGCCTCGACACCGTCGGCCACGGCGGCCTGTGGCCGGGCTACCGCACCGAGTTCCTGCGGGTGCCTGCCCGCGATCTTGCCGTCGTGGTGATCGCCAATCTCGCGACCATCGATCCGTGGAACCTGGCGCGCGAGACGGCGCTGGCGGTCCTCGCGGGCGATTCCGCCGTCGGGCCCGCGGCGTCGCTCGACCTGTCTGCCGTCGGACGCGCTTGCGGAACCTGGATCAACGAAGCCGAGCCGTCCCTGTTCGCGCTGGAGCTGCGCGCGGGCGTGCCGACCGCGACGCAGAACGGCGTGCCCTTTTCGCTGGTGGCCCGCGCGGATGGCTGGCTCCAGGCCGATCGCGGCGCCTTCGAGTTCGCCTTGAAGCCGCCGACGCCCGACGCAACGACGATGGACGTCGACCTCGGGGCCGGCCGCGTGTTGCCCTTCCGACGCCTCGCCGACCGCGCCGCCGTTCCGCCCGACATCGCCGGCATCTACCGATCGACCGACACCGGCGCGACGTGGCGCATCCATGAAGAGGGAGCCGACTGGCTCGTCGACGTGGGCGGTCCCTTGATCGCGTCCGGCGCCCCGTGGACGATACGCGGCCTCGCCGACGACCTGGTCGAGATCGAGATGGCGTCCGGTGGCTGGATGACCGTGTCGCAGCTGGCACGGATCGAGCGCGACGCGACGGGCAGGGTCGTCCGCCTGCGCGTTCACACCGGGCGCATCAAGGCCATCCCGTTCGACCGCGTCGCCGCGTGAAGCATGTCGGCCCGGCCAGCCGTTGACTCGCGCGCGCCCGGCGGCGACTAATCCGGTCTGTCACCGAGCCAGGGAGGCTTACCGATGATCATCATCCGCATCGCGACCGCGGCGGTTCTGGCGCTGGCGCTGGCACAGCCCGCGCAAGCCAAGACGCTGCGCTGGGCCAGCCAGGGCGACGCGCTGACGCTCGATCCGCATTCGCAGAACGAGGGCCCGACCACGTCGATGGGCCAGCACATCTACGATTCGCTGATCCAGCGCGACCCGACGCTGAAGAAGGTTCCGAACCTCGCCGTCTCGTGGAAGGCAATCGCGCCCGACACGTGGGAGTTCAAGCTGCGGGCCGGCGTGAAATTCTCCGACGGCACGCCCTTCACCGCCGACGACGTCGTGTTCAGCTTCCAGCGCGCGCTGGCGCCGAGCTCGGACTTCAAGACCTACATCGCCAGCATCAAGGAAGTGAAGGCGATCGATCCGCTGACCGTGCACATCGTCACCAACGGCCCCAACCCGATCCTGCCCGACCAGGTCACCTCGATCATGATCATGTCGAAGGCGTGGGCCGAGAAGCACAACGTGACGAAGCCGCAGAGCTACAAGGACAAGGAGGAGACCTTCGCCGTCCGCAACGCGATGGGCACCGGCCCCTTCGTGCTCAAACAGCGCGACCCCGACGTGAAGACGGTGCTGGCCAGGAACCCCGGCTACTGGGGCAAGGACCAGTTCAAGGATTATCCCGACGAGATCGTCTACACGCCGATCAAGGAGCCCGCGACGCGCGTGGCGGCCCTGCTGTCGGGCCAGCTCGATTTCGTGCTCGACGCGCCGCTCCAGGACGTCGGCCGCATCAAGGCCGCCGCCGGCCTCAAGACGCTGGAGACCGCGCAGGTCCGCTCGATCTTCTTCGGCCTCGACGTCGGCTCGCCCGAACTCAAGTACGGCAGCGTCAAGGGCAAGAACCCGTTCGCCGACCGGCGCGTGCGCGAGGCGATGAACCTCGCCATCGATGCCAACGCCATCCGCCAGAAGGTCATGCGTGGCTTCTCGGCGCCGGCCGGCCTGATCAATTCGCCCGGCGTGCACGGCTTCACGAAGGAACTCGACGCGCGGGCGCCGACCGATCTCGCGAAGGCGAAGAAACTGATGGCCGACGCCGGCTACGCCACCGGCTTCGAGGTCGCGCTCGATTGCCCCAACGACCGCTACAACAACGACGAGGCGATCTGCCAGGCCGTGGTCGGCATGCTGGCGCAGGTCGGCATCAAGGTGAAACTGGAGTCGCGCTCCAAGACGCTGCACTTCCCCAAGCTGCAGAAGAAGGACAGCAGCTTCTATTTGCTGGGCTGGGGCGTGCCGACGCTCGACTCGCACTACGTGCTGTCGTTCCTGCTCCAGACCAGCGGTCCCAAGACCGGCACGTGGAACTTCACGGGATACAGCGACGCGAAGCTCGACGCGTTGACCGAGGCGATGCTGAAGGAAGTCGATGCCGCCAAGCGCGACGCGATGATCGCCGAGGCGTGGAAGATCGCCAAAGCCGACTCGCCCTATCTGCCGCTGCATCACCAGTTGATCGTCTGGTCGATGAGCGACAAGGTCGAGATTCCGATCTTCCCCAACGACTCGCCGAACTTCAAATACGCCAAGATGAAGTGAGGCGGCCGGTCCGTCTCGCCAACTGATCCGCCGGGGCGTCGCCACGCGACGCCCCGGTCCGTTTCGGGACCGGAATTTCCATGCTGAGTTTCGTCGTCTCGCGCCTGTTGCAATCGGCCGCCGTCATGCTGTCGGTGGCCTTCGTGTGTTTCGCGCTGTTCAATTTCGCGGGCGATCCGGTCGTCAACATGGTGGGCCAGGAGGCGACGCCCGCCGAACGCGCGGAGTTGCGCGAGCAGCTCGGGCTCGACGATTCGGTGCCGGTGCAGTTCGTCCGCTTCGTCGGCAACGCCGTGCGCGGCGAGTTCGGCCGCAGCTATCGGCTCGCGCGGCCCGTCTCGGCGCTGATCTTCGAGCGGATGCCGGCAACACTTGAACTGGTGCTGTGCGCGGCCCTGTTGGCGCTGTCGGTCGGCATACCGCTGGGCGTCCTGACGGCGTTGCGCCGGGGTGCCGCCTCGACCGGCGCCGTGATGACCCTCTCGCTGGTGGGCGTGGCGATGCCGACCTTCGTCGTCGGCATCCTGCTGATCTATTTCTTCTCGGTCGAATGCCGCAACTGGCTGCCGGCGATCGGACTTGGCGCCGATCTCTGTTTCCCCTCGTTCGGGCGCGGCGACACGCTTTCGGTCGGGGCGTGGAAATCGGGCCTGCTGACGGCCTCCGGCCTCAAGGCGCTGGTGCTGCCCGCGATCACCCTGTCGCTGTTCCAGATGACGCTGGTGCTGCGGCTGGTGCGTTCGCAAATGCTGGAAGTGCTGCGCACCGACTACGTCAAGTTCGCCCGCGCCCGTGGCCTGACCGACCGCGCCGTCCATTTCCGCCATGCGCTGCGCAACACCATGCTGCCTGTCATCACCGTGATCGGCATCCAGATCGGCGGCCTGATCGCGTTTTCGATCATCACCGAGACGGTGTTCCAGTGGCCGGGCATGGGCCAGCTGTTCGTGCAGTCCGTGCAGTTCGCCGACGTGCCGGTGATGGCGGCTTATCTGGTGATGGTCTCGGCGATCTTCGTCGTCGTCAATTTCGCCGTCGACCTGCTCTACGCAGCAATCGATCCCCGCCTGCGGGTCGACACCGCGCGAGCCGGCGGCGGGCATTGAGGTGACCGCGGCCTGCCCGGCACTGCTCGTCAGACGGGCGGGAACCCTGTGCGCGGCGATGGCGGCGGCGGCCGTCCTGCTGCTGTGGGCGCGCCACGATTCCGGATCGCTGTGGCTGGACGAGCTGTTGTCGGCGATGCACGCGGGATCGCCCGATCTGCCGGCGCTGACGCGCGCCATTCTCGGCGACGTCCATCCGCCGCTTCACCCGCTGCTGCTGTTCGGATTTGGCCGGCTGTTCGGACTCGACGGCGAAACCGGCCGCCTGGGCAATGTCCTCGCGGTCGCGGTCCACCTCGCCATCGCGACGCTGCTGGTGGCCCGGCAGTGGCGCGCGCTCGCCTTCGCCGGCGCGTTCCTGATGCCGCAGCTCTGGTGGTACCTGTTCGAGCTCCGGCCCTACCTGTTCGCGATGCTCGGCACGTACTGGCTCGCGGCCTGGTGGGTGGCGGGCGAGGGATGGCTGGTCGCCGACCCGCGCCGGCGGGCCGCCGCGGCGGTGCTGATCTCGCTGCTGGCGTCGACGCACTATTTCGGAATCGCTTCCGGCTGGACCGTGCTGGCGCTGTTGTGCCTGCGCGACCGCACCCGGTTCCACGCGATCTGGTTCGCTCTGTTCGCGCTCGCCACCGCGGCATGGACGCTGTGGCATCTGCGCACGATCGGCGCGCTGCTCGGTGGCGCCTTCTCGACCTCGCCGTTCGGCTGGTCGCACGTCGCGTACTGGCTGCATCTCGCGTCGGGCGGGGTCCATCGCCCGGCTTTTTTGATCGCGGCGCTGGTCGCCGCCTGGGTCGTGGCCGGCCGCGTCCGTCCGGTGGCGGCGATCGCGGTGGAACTGGCGCCCGGTCTCGTATCCCTTGCCGGGCTCTGCCTGATCTCCCTGCACACGCCGATGGCGGGCGGCCGCAACCTGCTGGTGCTGACGCCGTTCTTCGTCGTCCCGGCGCTGGCGCGCCTGGCGCTCTCGCCCCGGGCGCTCGCCCTGGCGCCCGCTATCGCGCTGCTCGTGCTCGGCCTGCTGAACATCAAGGACTATGCCTACACCGAAGGTCGTGCCGCGCGCCGGCTGGAGGACCAGGACTGGCGTGCCGCCGCGGCACTCGCGGGTCAACTGGCGACGCGGCTCGAACTCGGGCGCGTCGTGGTGTGTCCCTACGTGCCGGCGATCTACGCGCACTATTTCCGCGCCGCGGCGAGACTGGTGCTCTGCGAGGGCGGCAACCGCCTGACGGAAGCCGGTCTGCGCGACGCGACGCTGCTGTGGACCAGCGACGACCGCGTCGTGTCGATCGACGCGGACGCGCGCGTCGTCCTCGCCCGCGACTGGCTGGCGCTGGACCTGGTCGGCCACCGCATCCATGTCCGCCGCTCGGCCCTTCCGCCGCCAACGGGCCGGATGTAGGCTTTCGCCGACGCGTGGCCGAGGGGCGACGCCTCGGGAGGATTCGACATGGCGGTATACGTCTATGCCGGCGCGGCGCCGGTGGTGGTCAAGGGCGGCGGCGGCGCGAGCGGTGGCCTGTTCCGCATGGACGTCAACGGCGGCGAATGGCGCGAGCTGAGCGCCGGCCTGCCCAACAACGTCGAGGCGCGCGCGATCTCGATCGCACCATCGGACCCGAACACCGTCTATGTCGGCACCCAGGCCGGCCCCTATCGTAGCGCCGATGCCGGAGACAGCTGGGAAGCCATGCCGCTGCCGGGCAACGAAAAGCTGGTGTGGTCGATCCTGATCCATCCGACCGACCCGAAAACGCTCTATGTCGGCACCCAGGGCACAACCATGTACCGCAGCCGCGATGGCGGCGCCTCGTGGAAGGAAATCACGCCGCCCGAACCGGCCGGCATGGTCAAGATGGGCTTCCCCTGCCGCGTCATCCGGCTTTCGCTCGATCCCACCAATCCCGATCATCTGTGGTCGGCGCTGGAAGTCGGCGGCCTGCTGCGCAGCCGCGACGGCGGCGACAGCTGGGAAAGCTGCAACGCGGGTCTGCTGAAGTTCACCGACGATCCGCGGCTGCGCAGCAAGATCGTCAGCGACACCGAGACCGAAGGCATGATGGACAGCCACGCGATGGCCGTCAGCGCCGTGGAACCCGACACCGTGTTCCTCGCCAACCGCATGGGCCTGTTCCGCAGCGGCGACGGCGGCATGGCGTGGGACGAGATGGGCATCGCCAAATTCTCGCCGCTGACCTACGCGCGCGACGTGCGCGTGTCGGCGCACGACCCGAAGCGCATGTACGCGGCGCTCAGCGTGGCGGCGATCTGCGACGAGGGCTCGCTCTACCGCAGCGAGGATCTCGGCGCGACGTGGAAGCGCTTCGACCACGGCGTCAGCATCGACAGCACCCTGATGACGGTGGCCGAGAGTGCCGCCACGCCCGACCGCGTCTGGTGCGCCGCCCGCCGCGGCCAGGTGTTCGGCACGCAGGACGGCGGCAAGACCTGGAACCAGTACATGCTGCCGCCCAAGGGTGCCGGCGTCTACGCGCTGGCGGTCGGCTGAGGCAGGCGGTCCATCCACGACGGCGGGCGCAGCCACGCCCGCCGCCCGACGCTGCGTTGTGCGGTAACGCCTCGTGATCGGCGCCAGCGCGCGGTAGAAGCGCGCCATGTCATCCCCTACCCCGCCCGGCGCCGCGCGTCCCGCGTCGATCATGCCGTGGGCGCTGATCCTCGCGGCCATCGTCGGTTCCTTCGCCGCCACCTCGTCGGGCACGACGCGGGCGCCCTTCATCATCGTCATGGCGCAGGACCTGTCGACCAGCGTCGTGATGGTCGCCAACATCGTCTCGATGACCGCCACCGCGTGGGGCATCACCTCGCTGATCACGGGCTGGCTGTCGGACCGGGTCGGCCGGCGGCCCTTCATCGTCGGCGGCCCCGCGGTGCTGGCGCTGTGCATGATCGGGGTGGCGCGGGCCGACGGCTTTCTCGAAGTGGCATTGTGGTCGACCGCGTCGGGCGCCTGCAGCGGCACCTTCATGGGCACGGTGTTCGCCGAGATCTCGATCCGCGCGCCCGCCAGCCATCGCGGCCGGGCGCTGTCCTGGGTGATGTCGGGCCAGTCGCTGACGCTGGTCGTCGGCGTGCCGCTGGCGGCGTTCCTCGGCGCCTACATTGGCTGGCGCGGCTGGCATCTCTGCGTAGCGGCGATGGCGGTGCTGGGCGCGCTCAGCCTGTGGTGGACGACGCGGACGCCGGCCGGCCAGAAGGTGCTGCCGCGCGGCGCCCCGCCCAAGGGCCGCAAGCTGACCGGCGCGGTGATCGCCCTGCTGACCATGAGCGTCGCCGAGCGCATCTGCTATGGCCTCGTGGTCGTCTACTACGCGACGTTCCTGCAACAGGAATACCGCCAGCCGCTGGCCGCCGTCGCCATCCCGCTGCTGCTGATGGCGCTGGGCAACATCGTGGGCACGCTCGTCGGCGGCCCGATCGCCGACCGCACGCGCGACCGGCTGGGCGTGTTCGGCGCCTCGCTGCTGGCGACCGGCGCGGTCGGCATCCTGCTGTTCGCCTGGATGCCGAGCGTCGCCGTCTCGGTCGGCGTCGGCTTCGCCTACGCCTTCATCAACGCGATCGGCCGGCCCGCCCTCATGGCCGCCCTGTCGGACGTACCCGAGGACGTGCGCGGCACCGTCATGGGCCTCAACGGCGCAGCGGCAAGCGTCGGTTGGGTCGGTGCCGCGGCGCTCGGCGGCTGGATGCTGGGCACGGTCGGGTTCGCCGGTTTCGGACCGCTGTCGGCGGCGCTGGCCGCGATCGGAGCCGGACTTGCCTTCTGGCAGCGGGCGGTCGGCAAACGGGCATAGGCCGGACCGCCCCCGCTTTCCGCGTGACATCCGGCCCGGCTCGCCCAAGAATTCCGTCCACCAGTGAATCGCCGGGAGCGAAACCATGGACGGACTCGTCAGGATCGCCAGCGCGGCCGAGCGCGCGGACACCGCCAGGGCCCATGCCGCCGCCGCGCCGCACGTCAAGTTGCGCCGCATCGGCGGCAACATCGGCGCCGAGATCGAGGGCGTGCATCTCGGTCGGCTCACCGACGCGGAGTTCGCGGTCGTCCACGACGCGCTGATCGAGCACCAGGTGATCGTGTTGCGCGGCCAGGACATCACCACCGACCACCAGATGGATTTCGGCCGCCGCTTCGGCGAGCTGTCGATCCATCCCTTCTCGCCCAATCTCGACGACAAGCGCGAGGTGATCATCCTCGACAACGGCGAGAACAATCCGCCGCACCTGACCGACCAGTGGCACGCCGACGAGACGTTCCGCGCCCGCCCGCCGCTCGGCACCATCCTGCGCTCGCACGTCAGTCCGGACATCGGCGGCGACACGCTGTTTTCCAGCATGATGGCCGCCTACACCGGCCTGTCGCCGCGCATGAAGGCACACATCCACGGCATGGAGGCGCTGCACGACTGGAAGCCGTGGCGCGGGCTGTTCACCAGTGCCGAGGAGCACCAGCGCAAGCTGCGTCAGCTGGAAGCCGCCTGGCCGATGGTCTGGCATCCCGTGGTGCGCGTGCATCCGGTGTCGGGCCGCCGCATCCTCAACGTCAGCGCCCAGTTCGTGCTGCGGCTCAAGGACGTGCCGGCCGACGAGAGCGAGCTGCTGTTGCAGTATCTCTACCGCCGCGCCGCGATCCCCGAATACCAGTGCCGGGTGCGCTGGGAACCGAACACGGTCGTGATGTGGGACAACCGGTCCGTCCAGCACTACGCCGCCCACGATTACTACCCGCAGCGCCGCACGATGGAGCGCGTCACGGTGGCGGGCGATCCGGTGCTGGGCGTCGCGGGCAACTATCTGCCCGAGGATGGCGCCGGCAAGCTCCCCGACGGCAAGGGCGCCACCATCGCCCCGCCCGGCAAACGGCCGATCCGCGAATTCGAACGCGACCTGAAGTGAGACTCATACCTTCCCTCGCCAGCGGCGGGGGAAGGTGCCCGAAGGGCGGATGGGGGTGGGTCGTGCCACGCGCAAGTTGCCAGGAAATCACACGCAAGCTCGACACGACCGCGCGCCGCGCAAACACTCCGTCTTCATCCGCCGTGACCTCGACGAACACACCCCCATCCGCCCTTCGGGCACCTTCCCCCGCTGAAGCGAGGGAAGGTATGAAAATGGGTTGAGAAACCTGGTCTTCACGATCCGAAAGGGAAACCCGCCATGACCCCATCGATCATCGGACGCCGCGCCGCCGTCGCCGGCCTCGCCGTCGGCGGGTTGACGGCTGGATCCGCCGCGCGCGGGCAAGGCGCGTGGCCGGACAAGCCGATCCGCATGATCGTGCCGTTTCCGCCCGGTGCGCTGGTCGACGCCATCGGCCGGCTGGTGGCCGACCATCTGCGCGCCGCGTTCGGCCAGCCCGTCGTGGTCGACAACAAGCCCGGTGCCGGCACCCTGCTGGGCGCCAGTCTGGTCGCCGCCGCGCCCGCCGACGGCCACACGCTGATGGTCGCGACCACCACCACGCTCGGCATCGCGCCCGCGCTCTACGCCAATCCCCCGGTCCGCACCGACCAGCTCACGGGCGTCGCCATGATTGGCGCCGTCACGCTGTTCCTGGTCGCGCGGCCGGGTTTCCCCGCGAAGACGGTCAAGGAGCTGGTCGAGCTGGTGCGCTCGAAGCCCGACGGTTTCACCTACGCCTCGCCGACCGCCGGCACCGTGCACCATCTCGTCATGGAACTGCTGAAGGCCGACCAGGGCCTGAAATGCACCCACGTGCCCTACAAGGGCAGCACGCAGGCGCTGACCGACCTGACGGAGGGGCGGGTCGATTTCATGTTCCTCGACGCCACGGTGGCGCTGCCCCAGATCAAGGCCGGCAAGATCGGCGCGCTGGCCGTAACGGGCGCGAAGCGCTCGCCGCTGATGCCCGAGGTGCCGGCGATGACGGAGTCCTTCCCGCGCATCGACCTCTACGCCTGGCAGGCGATCGCGGCCGCCGCCGGCACGCCCGCCGCCATCGTCGCGAAGATCCACGCCAGCCTCGACGCGGCGCTGGCGACGCCGTCGTTCCGCGACCGCCTCACCACGATGGGCGTCGAAGCCACACCGATGACGGTGGCCGCCTTCAACGCGCTGATCCGCGACGACGCGGGGCGCTGGGCAAGGCTGGTGAAGGAGTCCGGCGCCAAAGCGGAATGAGGCTTCGACCGCCCCTCACGCGGCGCGGCCGCGCAGGCTGTCGGCCAGTGTCGAGAGCAGATCGGCCACCAGCTTCGCGGTTTTCGGCGGCGGCAGCGGCATCCTGAGGCTGCGCGCGCCAGTGGCGGCGTCGCGCTCGATCCAGGGATGCGCGGGCGCTTTGGGATCGCCGGAGGTCGCGAGCGCGGCGACGAATTGCGCGCCGACCTGCATCAGCGCCTGCCATGGATCGGCGACCACGTCCGGCGGCGGCGTCGCGGTTCCGCGCGACCGCGGCGTTGGCGGCGCCTCGTCGCGGGACGTTGCCTCCGGCGCGGCGTCCTCACCGAATCCGGGGGCCGGGGTGGCGTTCGCGGCGGCTTCGGCAACGACGTTGGCGACTTCCTCGGCCGGCGTCACGGGTTCGCCCTCGCCCATCTTGCCCGTGACGTTCTCGACGTCCTTCATGAAGCGGCTCAGGCGCGAGCCGCCGAGCGAGACCTCGCCGCCGGCGCCATCGAGAATGCCCGCCGACAGCGAGCGCTTGAACGCCAGCACCGAGAGCATGCCCTCCTCGATGGTGCCCTTGGAGACGAAATTGATCACCTGCACCGGCCGCTTCTGGCCCATGCGGTGGATGCGCGCGATGCGCTGCTCGAGGATCGCCGGATTCCACGGTAGGTCCATGTTGACCAGGGTCGAGGCGTGCTGGAGGTTGAGCCCGGTGCTGCCGGCATCGGTCGACAGGAAAACCCGGCAGGCCGGATCGTCGCGGAACCGCTCGACCAAGCCGGGGCGTTTCTCCGACGGTACCCCGCCATGGAAGCTGACATAGCCGATGCCGCGCGCCTCCAGCCGGCGGATCACGATCTCGTGGGTCCGCGTCCATTGCGAGAACACGACGGCCTTGGCCTCGGGATCGGCGAACACGCCGTCCAGCAGGGCCGCGAGCTCGTCGGCCTTCACGCCATGGTCGGTGGTCTGGTCGAGCAACCAGGTGCTGTTGCAGGACATCCGCATGTTCTGCAAGGCACAGGTCATCCGCCGCTGGTCCATGTCCGAGAGATAGCCGTTCCGCCGCCACCGCTGCACGATCTTGGCCACCACGTCGGCGTTCTCCAGGTGATAGGCCATCTGCGGCTCGGTCATCGGCACCAGCAGGTTCTGGTCGGTGCGGCCGGGCAGCTGCTTCAGCACCTCGGACTTGCGGCGACGGATCATGACCGGCGCCAGCGTCTGGCCGATTTTCTCCAGTCCCGTGTAGCCGGTGACGCGGCCCGCCTCGTCCTTGACCTGGTGTTCGTGCAGCAATTTCCACGTCGGACCCAGCCGGTGCTGGTCGACGAACTGGACGATGGAGATCAGCTCCTCCAGCTTGTTCTCCAGCGGCGTGCCGGTCAGCACGATGGCATGCGGACTATCGATGCGTTTGAGCGCGCGCGCCGCGATGGTGTTCCAGTTCTTGACCCGCTGCGCTTCGTCGACGATCACCAGCTCGGGCGCCCAGGCCGCGATCAGGTCGAGATCTGGCTTCAACTTCTCGTAGTTCGTGATCTTGCAGAAATCCTCCAGCGCGTAGTCCTTCTGCCGCTGCGCCCGGCCACCGCCGATCACGCGCGCGGCCTCGTCGTCCTTGCGCCCGGCGAAGCGCGCGATCTCGCTTTGCCACTGGTACTTCAGCGAGGTCGGGCAGACCACCAGCACCTTCGACACGCCGAAATGTCTGGCCAGGATTTCCATCGCGGCGATGGCCTGGATCGTCTTGCCGAGCCCCATGTCGTCGCCGATCAGCGCCCGCCCTGCCCGCACCGCGAACAGCGCGCCCTCGGCCTGGTAGGGATAGAGCGGCACCTTGACGAACTTCGCCAGCGCGGGATCGGCGGCGCCGCGCGGAAACAGGGTGTCGAGCGCCTGCCCGCGCCGTTCGGCGTCGCGCCGCCCGGCGACGAAATCGAGCGCGTCGTCGTAGGCACGCAACTCGTGGCTGTCTTTCGTCGCCGCGAGGATGAAATCGTCGAGATCGCCGATCCGTTCGTCCGGCAGGACGAAGCCGCGGTCGGCGTCGAACAGCGCCGTGGCGGCGTCCATCACGGCGGGCGGACAATCCGTGCCGGCGCGGAAATGGACGCTGCGCCGCCCCTCGGTGCGCAGATAGAGTTCGGAGAACGCCGGCCGGTAGCCGCGCCTGAACGCCGCCTTCGCGCCGCGCTTTTTCTCCAGCCGGCCGAGCGCGAACTCGATGTGCTTGCAGGTGCCCAGCTCGGCGGTCGAATAGTCGGGACAGGAACAGAAATTGCCGCCCGGCCCCGGCCCCCGGATCGACACCCGGTAGCTCGACTTCGACGCCGGGTTGCTGACCCGGAAATCGGAAAAGAACGGCTCCGTGCCCAGATTCTCCAGCCCGAACGGCTGGTCGCGCCCGAACTGCCGCCGCAAGCCGCGCTGCCATTCCACCGGCGACAAACCGGCCGGCGCCAGCGTGCGCGAGAGCTTCGGTTCCTTGATGGCCTTGCCGGTGGATTTCGACTTCGGGCGCTTGGCTTTCATGGAGGCACGTTCCGTTCGGCGAGAGTTTCGGGCGGAACGTCGGGCGGGCGACGCACGCCGCGGACGTCGGGCGCGTCATTCATATTCGCGGTGAACCAGGGAAGCCAGTGTCCGAAACGAAGGCTGTGGAAGGCCTGCTATCGCGGCTCCGCATCGGGCTCCGCCCGAACCACCAAGCGATCCCCGCCCGCCGGCCTCTGCAACCCCAGCGCCTCCTTCGCCGGCGCCCGCAGCCAGACGTCGATTTCCTCGGCCGTCGTCAGCACCAGTGGCATCGCCTTGGCCGTGACCGGCCGCACGACGTCGTTGGGCGTCGTGGTCAGGAACGCGTAGAGCAGATGATCGCCGTCCACCGGCGCCGCGCGCGTGCCGCGGATGCCGTGCCACGGTCGCCACAGGCCCGCGAAGCAGAACGGCGCCGCCTCGCCCGCGCGCCCGAACCAGACCCGGCGTTTGGGCGCCGCGTCGGTCCACAGGCAGAAGGCGGTCGCCGGCACCACGCAACGCTGCGGCGGCGCCAGCCACGCCTTCCAGTAGGCCGAGCCGGTATGGCGCACCGTCGTCACCGGCCGCGCCCCCGTCGTGGGTGGCGGCGGAAACCCCCAGCGCATCGGCAACGCCTCGCGCGTGCCATCGGACGCGGCGCGCACCACCAGCCCGGTCGAATCGGCCGCCAGCTGCGTGTCGACCGGCTGGTCGAAGCCGGGAAACCGCCCGACGCCCAGCAGGGCGCGCAGGTCGGCCCGGCTCGTCGTCGCCTCGTACTCGTCGCTCATCGCCTCGCCGGACTCCCGCGGCCCGCCGGTCGACGGGCCGGGGCGATGATCGCCCGGACGGCGCGACGGTGCCAGTGGTTCCGCGCGGGCAACCGGCGCGAAGCGACTCGGCTCCAACGGTCACCCACGGGCGAAGAAGGGCACGCGAAACGGAGAACCCATCGGTGACCGCCTTCGTTCGGGGGCGTGCCGAAAACGTCGCGTAGGGCACCTGGCGGCCCGGCAACCTGGATTTTTCGCAGCGTATGGCCGCCATTCCCGGATTTATCGCCGGATAAGCACGCGCTCTGCCGCGCCATGCGCGCGACGGCACATTGGCCGAGGCCCTCCTGCCAAATGGCACGAACCACGCCTGTCCCGTTGAGCCGGCGGCCACTCTCCGATAAGAGCCACCGCCGCCAAACGGAACATCCGACGGACCGCCGCCATGGAACTCTCCATCACCGACCTGCGCGACCAGCCAGAATTCTTCGAGACCGTCACCGACCGCGTCTGGCGCGCCTGGTGGGAGCCGGCCGGTCACACGCTGGCCGATTTCACGACAGGCATGCGGGCCTGTCTGATGGCCAGCCGCCTGCCCTTCGCGCTGGTGGCGCACGCGGACGGCCGCTATCTCGGCTCGACCCTCTGCGTCGCGGCCGATCTGGCCGAACGACCACAATACACGCCCTGGGTGGCCGCCGTCTGGGTCGAACCGCACGCGCGTTTGCGCGAGGTCGGACGCACCCTCGTTGGCCACACCCGGCAAGCCCTGTTCAGGCTCGGCCACCGGCGCATCTATCTCTGCTCCCTGCCGGAACGGCGGGATTTCTACACCCGCCAGGGCTGGCTTCCGATCGAGCAGGATGTCGGCGCCGACAAACAGATCGTCTACGCCAGCGACGCCGGCGACGGCTGAGCCGGCCAGCCTCTCGCGCGACACGCCGGCGGCGTTGGCGCCAACGCCGCCGGGCGGTCGATCATCGGATACATCGTCCACTCCAGCCCTCGCCCCGACTTGTCGCCGCGTTGTCCCCCGTTCGGGAGGCGCGGCGGGCCGGGGCGCGGGCTGGCGTGGGCGTGTTTCTTCTTGCCGGCATGTCCCTGCCGGTCGGGCGGCCACCCCGCGTCGCCCCGTCGCGAGGACGGAGGCCAGCGGGCGGCCAAATGCGTGCCAGACTTGTCAAACAGCGGTGCTTCGACGATTCCGGAAGGCGCCTTCGCGGCCTGGTCGACGCGGTTGGAGGGAACTCTACGCGGTGTATCGGCGGGACCGCTCGCGCGGAGCCACGCAGGGCCACAGCCCGCCGACGGGCCCATATATGCATAAAGGTAATTGGAATGTCAATCCTGATGTGAATTTCACCGACATGAATATATTAACGCCAGTTCAGCGGTTGCCCCATGCCAGGCCTCGGCGAGGGCCATGGCGGTGTCCGGATCAACGCCGGCAGGGGTGACGATTTTCTGGACGCGGAGGCATCCGGCGCGCGCTGTTTCGTGGCGGATCAATGCCCTGTCGCCACCTCGCCGTCCGGTGCCTGGATGCACGGCCCGATCTGCGGCGCGCTCGTCGCGGGGCGTGCAAGCCGGCCGCCTCGCGGCTAGGATCGGCCCGATGTCCCTCGCCTCGACCCTCGCCCGTGCCCGCGACAGCGACCTGTGGTGGAGCTTCACGCGCTCGCCGCTGACGGTCGCGGCCGCCATCGTGACGGCGATTTTCATCCTCGGGGCACTGTTCGCGCCGTGGATCGCGCCGCACGACCCGTTCAATCCCGCCACGCTGAACATGATGGATGCCTTCACGCCGCCGGCATGGACCGCCGAGGGCAAGGCGGGCTTCCTGCTCGGCACCGACAACCAGGGCCGCGACGTGCTGTCGGCGATCCTGCATGGCTGCCGCATATCGCTGGTGATCGGGGCCGCCGCGATCTGCCTGTCGGTCACCACGGGCGTCGGCCTGGGGCTGCTGGCGGGCTATCGCGGCGGTCTCGTCGATGCCGCCATCATGCGGCTGGCGGACATCCAGCTGACGGTGCCCGCGATCCTGATCGCGCTGACGCTCGATGGCGTCACCCGGCTGGTGCTGCCCAGGGGCGTGCACGACCAGGTCGCGATCTGGGTGCTGGTGGTCAGCATCGGCTTTGCCTACTGGCCGCAATTCGCCCGCGTCACGCGCGCCACCACGATGGCCGAGAAGGGCAAGGACTACGTCGCCGCCGCCCGCCTGATGGGCGTGCCCGGCGCCCGCATCGCGCTCACCCACGTGTTGCCCAACGCGATGGGGCCGGTGCTGGTGATCGCCACTATCGAGCTGGCGCTGGCGATCATCGCGGAGGCCTCGCTGTCCTATCTGGGGGTCGGCATGCCGCCGACCCAGCCCTCGCTCGGCACCCTGATCCGGATCGGCAACGCCTTCCTGTTCTCGGGCGAATGGTGGATCGTGATTTTTCCGGCGCTCGCGCTGGTGTTGCTGTCGCTGGCGGTCAATCTGCTTGGCGACTGGCTGCGCGACGCGCTGAATCCGCGGCTGCGGTAGAATCCCGGGCCGCCGTGGCGGAATACAACCGACAATAGATTGTGGGGGATTTCGGCCGGGTTTATGGAACGTTCCATGAACGCACTGACGCCGCTCTCGCTCTTCAGCCGGTTCGTCTCGAAACCGGCTGCCCCCGCCCCCGACACCGGGTTGACCGGCGAGCGTCTCGCCCGCGCGCGCCTCGCGCGAACGCCACGCATCGGGCCGGTCAGTTTCCACGAAATGCTCGGCCATTTTGGCTCGGCCGAAGCAGCCCTGGAGGAACTGCCCGCGCTGGCGCGTCGCGCCGGCCTCGACCGCGCCGCCAGCGCGCCGTCGGCCGCGGCGATCCTGCGCGAGGCCGAGGCACTGGCCAAACTCGGCGGCCGCTTCGTCCTGATCGACGATCCCGACTACCCCGCCCTGCTGGCCCAGATCGCCGACGCGCCGCCGCTGCTCTCGGTGCTGGGCGATTCTGCCCTGCTCTCGCGCGCCGCCATCGCCATCGTCGGCGCCCGCAACGCCTCGGTCAACGGCCGGCGCCTGGCCACGACCTTCGCCGCCGATCTCGGCCGTGCCGGCTATGTCGTGGTCTCCGGCCTGGCGCGCGGAATCGACACCGAGGCACATCGTTCCAGCATGCCCTTTGGCACCGTCACGGTGCTGGCCGGCGGCGTCGACGTCGTCTATCCGCCCGAGAACGAGCCGCTCTACCGCGAGATCGCGGCGCGCGGCGCCATCGTGTCGGAAGCACCGCTCGGCGCCGTCCCCCAGGCTCGCCACTTCCCGCGCCGCAACCGCATCGTCTCGGGCCTGGCGGCCGGCGTTCTGGTGGTCGAGGCCGCCCTCCAGTCGGGCTCCCTGATCACCGCCCGCCAGGCCGCCGACCAGGGCCGAGACGTGTTCGCCATCCCCGGCTCGCCGCTCGATCCGCGCGCTCGCGGCACCAACCGCCTGATCCGCGACGGCGCCCATCTGGTCGAGGAACCAGCCGACGTGCTGGCCCATCTGCCGGCACCCGACGTGCCGATCATGGCGACGCCCCGCGACCACGCCACGCGGCCGGAAACCGGCCCGGCGCGACCGCTCGATTCCCTGCGCAATCGCCGGAAATCGCCGCTCAGGGCCGGCACGGACCGCGAACACAACCCGGCAGACCTGCCGTGCGACCATTCGGACAACGTCCTCGCCAACGTGCCCTATCGCCTTGAAAACGCCGACTCTTCCGTGCCCTCGACCGATCTCGCGAAGGTACTGGCGTGCCTGGGCCCCAGCCCCACCCCGGTTGACGAGGTGATACGCCGGTGCCATGTCTCCCCCGCCGCCGTGACTGCCCTGCTGCTCGATCTCGAGCTGGACGGGCGGCTGGAGCGGCAGCGGGGCAATCTCGTCGCCCTGGTCGGCTAGTCCGGCCGGGAAGCGTCGACGCCCCGGTTTCCAGATCAACGGAGCCGCGTCCGTCCCCCCGGTCGCGGAGTGTCGATGGGCAGCAACGTCGTCGTCGTCGAGTCGCCAGCCAAGGCCAAGACTATCGGCAAGTATCTCGGCCCCGGATACACGGTGCTGGCGAGCTTCGGGCACGTGCGCGATCTGCCGTCCAAGGACGGCTCCGTGCGTCCCGACGAAGATTTCGCCATGGACTGGGAAATCGACGCCAAGTCGAAGAAGCGGGTCGACGACATCGCCTTCGCCCTGCGCGGCGCCAAGACCCTCTATCTCGCGACCGATCCCGATCGCGAGGGCGAGGCGATCTCCTGGCACGTGCGCGACATTCTGGCCGGCAAGAAGGCGCTCAACGGCATCGTGGTCCGGCGCGTCGCCTTCAACGCCATCACCAAGAAGGCCGTGCAGGACGCCGTCGCCAATCCGCGCGACATCGACCAGCCACTGGTCGATGCCTACCTCGCCCGTCGCGCCCTCGACTACCTGGTCGGCTTCACCCTGTCGCCGGTGCTGTGGCGCAAACTGCCGGGCAGCCGCTCGGCTGGCCGCGTGCAGTCGGTCGCCTTGCGCCTGATCTGCGAGCGCGAGGCCGAGATCGAGGCGTTCCGGACGCGCGAATACTGGACCATCGACACGCTGTTCCGCACCCCGCGCGGCCAGACCTTCGCTGCCCGCCTGACCCATCTGAACGGCCAGAAGCTCGACAAGTTCGACATTCCCGACGAGGCCACGGCCCTTTCGGCCAAGACGCAGATCGAGAACCGCGCCTTCAGCGTCGCCACCGTCGACCGCCGCCAGGCCCGCCGCAATCCGTCGCCGCCCTTCATCACCTCCTCGCTGCAGATGGAGGCCTCGCGCAAGCTCGGCTTCGGCGCCGCCCACACCATGCGGCTGGCGCAGCGTCTCTACGAAGGCATCGACCTCGAGGGCGAGACGGTCGGCCTGATCACCTACATGCGCACCGACGGCGTCGACATGGCGCCCGAAGCCCGCGAGCAGACCCGCCGCCTGATCGAAACCCGGTTCGGCAAGGACTACGTCCCGGAAAAGCCCCGCTTCTATACCTCCAAGGCCAAGAACGCCCAGGAAGCGCACGAGGCCATCCGACCGACCGACCTGTTCCGCACGCCCGACGATCTGGCGCGTCACCTCGACAAGGACCAGTTGCGACTCTACGAGCTGATCTGGAAGCGCACGGTGGCCTGCCAGATGGAGAGCGCGGTGCTCGACCAGGTGACGGTCGACATCGAGTCGGGCGACCGCAACGTGCGCTTGCGGGCGACGGGATCGGTCGTTAAGTTCGACGGCTTCCTGAAGGTCTACGAGGAAGGTCGCGACGACGAGGAGAGCGAGGAGGGTCCCAAGCTCCCCGACGTCAACGCCGGCGAACCGATGCATCGCGGCGACACGAAGCCCGACCAGCATTTCACCGAACCGCCGCCGCGCTATTCCGAGGCCACCCTGGTCAAGCGACTGGAAGAGCTCGGCATCGGTCGTCCATCCACCTACGCCAGCATCATCGAGGTCCTCCAGGCCCGCAACTACGTCAAGATCGACCGCAAGCGCTTCGTCCCCGAGGATCGCGGCCGCATCGTCACGGCGTTCCTGTCGAGCTACTTCACGCGCTATGTCGGCTACGACTTCACCGCCGGCCTCGAGGAGCAGCTCGACGACGTCTCGGGCGGCCGGGTCGACTGGCGTCACGTGCTGCGCGAGTTCTGGCGCGATTTCAAGGGTGCGGTCGACGAGACCACCGAACTGCGCGTCAAGGACGTGCTCGACCGGCTCGACGGCGAACTCGGGCCACACTTCTTTCCCGAAGCCGTCGACGGCAAGAATCCGCGCGGCTGCCCGTCCTGCGCCGAGGGACGCCTCGGTCTGAAGCTCGGCAAGTTCGGTGCCTTCATCGGCTGTTCGAACTACCCGACCTGCCGCTACACCAAGCGGCTGGCGGTGCCCGCCAACGACGATAGCGCCGGGGCCATCGAGGGGCCGCGCGACCTCGGCGTCGACCCCGGCACCGGCAAGGCGATCAGCGCCCGCCAGGGTCCCTATGGCGCCTATGTCCAGCTCGGCGAACCCGAGGGCAAGGACAAGCCGAAACGCTCCTCGCTGCCCAAGGGGATCACCGCCGCCGACATCACGCTCGAACAGGCCCTCGCGATCCTGGCGCTGCCGCGCGAACTCGGCGCCCATCCCGACACCGGCCAGCCGATCTATGCCGGCATCGGCCGCTTCGGCCCCTACGTCCGCCACGGCTCGACCTACAAATCGATCCCGCCCGACGAGGACGTGCTGATCGTCGGCATGAACCGCGCCGTTGCCCTGCTCGCCGAGGCCAAGGGCCCGCGCGCCGCGGCGGCGCCGCTGCGGTCGCTCGGCCCGCACCCCGACGATGCCCAGCCTGTCGAGGTGTTCAGCGGTCGCTACGGCCCCTACGTCAAGCATGGCAAGGTCAACGCGACCTTGCCCAAGGATCTCGCGCCCGAGACCGTGACGCTGGAACAGGCACTGCCAATCCTGGCCGAGCGCGCTGCCAAGGCCGGAACCGCCCCGCGCAAGGGCCGCGCGGCGCCAAAGGTCAAACCCAAGGCACCGGCGAAGGCCAAGACGGCCGTCAAGGCGAAGGCGCCCGCGAAGGCCGCGAACGAGGACAAGCCGAAGGCCGCGAAGAAGAAGGCAGCCAGGAAGGCGGCCCCGCGCAAGCCCGCGACGAAGAAGGCCGCCGCCTAGGTCGGCCAACGACCGGCGCCCGCCGCCGGCACCGGGGACCTGACGCCGGGGACCTGCCGTCGCCGGATCGCGGCGGCCACGAGACGCCGGAACGAGAGCCTCGCGCGTGGCGGCGAACGGTCGCCGCGCGCCGAGGCGCCTCCCGCACGGCCTCTCCCTCGCGACGGCGGAGAGTGATTCAAGGGCGAACGCGCGGCCATCGTCGCTCAGCGTCGCCGAACGACCGACCAAGGACATCGAGAGTGCCAGGCCCCACCGACAAGAAGCCCGCCGTCCTGCCGACCCGCGAGGACATCCTGCGTTTCGTGCGCGAGAGTCCGGTGCCGGTCGGCAAGCGCGAGATCGCCCAGGCGTTCGGCGTCAAAGGCACCGACCGGGTGCAGCTCAAGCAGGTGCTGCGCGAGTTGCGGTCCGACGGCGCGCTGGCGCGCGGCACCCGCAACGAGCTGATGGATCCCGCCGCGCTGCCGGAATACCTCGTGATCGAGGTGATCGGCACGAATCGGGACGGCGACACCATCGCCCGTCCCGCCCGCTGGAATCCCGACGGCGGCGAGGCGCCGCCGACGATCTACGTCCCGGCAGTGCCCGGACAGCCCGCGCCGGGACCGGCCGACCGGCTGCTGGTAACGCTCCGTCGTCGCGGCAAGGACGAGTACGACGCGACGATCGTTCGCCGGGTCGGCAGCGGCCCGCGCCGGCTGCTGGGCGTGTTCGAGGCCGAGCACGCCGACCGCGGTCCGGGCGTGGTGCGCCCGACCGATCGCAAGCTGCGCTTCGAGATCGCGATCGACCACGGGGCCCGCGGCGGCGCCCTCCCCAACGACGTCGTCTGGGTCGAACAACTGGGCGGTCCGCTGGCCCGCCGCGGCCGGATCGTCGAACGGATGGGCTCGCTCGACGAGCCCCGCACCGTCAGCCTGATCGCCATCGCCGCCAACGACATCCCGGTCGACTTCGCCCCCGAGGCGCTGGCGCTGGCCGAAGACGCGAAGGCGGCACCGCTCGGCAAACGCCTCGATCTGCGCGACGTACCCTTCGTGACCATCGACGGCGAGGACGCACGCGATTTCGACGACGCCGTCCAGGCCCAGGCCGACGACGCGGCCGACAATCCCGGCGGCTGGCGCCTGATGGTGGCGATCGCCGACGTCGCTTGGTACGTTCGCGCCGGCGACGCGCTCGACCGGGGCGCGCGCGAACGTGGCAATTCCGTCTACTTCCCCGACCGCGTCGTGCCGATGCTGCCCGAGGCGCTGTCCAACGGCTGGTGCTCGCTGCGGCCACGCGAGGACCGCCCGGTGCTGGTCGCGGAAATGCGCATCGACGCGGCCGGGCAGTTGCTGGGACACAAGTTCCACCGTGCCCTGATCCGGTCCGCCGCCCGCCTGACCTACGACCGGGTCCAGACCGCCCGCGACGGCCGACCGGACGAGGAACTGGCGCCGCTGATGGACGCGGTGATCGCCCCGCTCTATGGCGCCTATGTCAGCCTGCTGGCGGCGAGAAAAGCACGCGGCACGCTCGATCTCGACCTGCCCGAGCGCAAGGTGGGCCTCGACGAGGCGGGCCGCATCGCCGAGATCGGCGTGCGCCAGCGCTTCGACAGCCACCGGCTGATCGAGGAATTCATGATCCTCGCCAACGTGGCGGCCGCCGAGACGCTCGAGGAGCGCCGCATGCCCTGCATGTACCGCGTCCACGACAAGCCCGACGGCATGAAGATGGAATCGCTGCGCCAGTTCCTGGCGACGCTCGACATCGGCCTGCAACCCGGTGGCAACGTGCGACCGAAAGACCTCCAGCGGGTGCTTGAGAAGGCAGCCGGCAAGCCCTTCGAGCGGCTGGTCAACGAGACCGTCCTGCGCAGCCAGAGCCAGGCCGTCTACAGCCCCGACAATCTCGGCCATTTCGGACTCGCCTTGCGCCGCTACGCCCACTTCACCTCGCCGATCCGCCGCTATGCCGATTTGCTCGTCCACCGCGCCCTGGTCGCGGGCCTCGGTCTCGGCGAGGGCGGCCTCGACCACGCCGAGGGCGCCGATTTCCCCGCCATCGGCGAGCAGATATCGCAGGCCGAGCGGCGCGCCATCGCGGCCGAACGCGCCGCCATGGACCGCTACATGGCGGCCTACATGAGCGAACGCGTCGGCGCGGAATTCGATGGCCGCGTCACCGGTGTGACCCGCTTCGGCCTGTTCGTGGAACTCAACGACACCGGCGCCAACGGCCTGGTGCCGATCAAGAGCCTGGGCGACGAGTATTTCGACCACGACGAACCCGGACAGGCGCTGGTCGGGCGCCGCTCGCGCACGGTCTGGCGGATGGGCGACACCGTGCGGGTGCGCCTGCACGAGGCCCAGATCGCCACCGGCAGCCTGGTGTTCGTCATCATGGAGCGGATCGGCCCGGCCTCGAAGCCGCCCGGTCGCCCGGGCCCGCGCCGCGACGGCAAGACCTTCCGCGACCGCCAGAACCCGCGTGGCCGGCCACCCTTGCCGAAGAGCCACCACCGGCGCTGAGCGGCGACGACCCACGGACACGCGATACCTGCGACGAAACGGACGGGACAATGCGTCGCTGACGCCGGCCCTGCCGCGTGCCCGAGACCGTGCCTATATTGGCGCCATGGTCACCACGCCCGGACAGCCCGACGAGTCGCGACGCGACGCATGGACCGCCATCCGTTCGGGCTGGCGCGGCCGGTGCCCGGTTTGCGGTTCCCGCTCGCTGTTCGAGGCTTACCTGAAAATGGCCGATTCCTGCGCCTCCTGCGGCCTCGACCTGGAGAACTTCCGGGCCGACGACGCGCCGGCCTACGTCACGATTTTCGCGGTCGGCCACGTCGTGATCCCGCTGATGCTGATGGTGGAGCGCGCCTACCGACCCGATGTCTGGCTGCACGCCGCGCTGTGGGGGCCACTGGCGCTCGGCCTCAGCCTCTGGCTGCTGCCGAGGATCAAGGGCGCGACCATCGCCTTGCTGTGGTCACTTCGCTTCAAACCGGAATAGACGGCACGGCGTCGTTGCCGAAGAATGTCGGGCGACGAAACGTGAACGGCGGCGATTGCGCGTGGAGCGACGCCGGACGCCTGTGCTACCCTGCCTCGATGCCGTGGAAATCCGACGAGACTGGGCGAACCGGGATGCTGGCGCGCGCGACGCGCGCGGCGATGGCATTGCTGTGCGCCGGCGGCGTGGCCTCGTGCCTGACGTCGGCCGGCGGGCCGGTGCCCGGTCTCAATCGCGACGTGTCGGCCGGCCGCGTGCTGCTGGCGAGCTATCGCGCCATTGCCGACCGCTACATCGACGAGCGGGATTTCCAGACCCTGACGGTCAGCGGACTAAACGGCCTCGCCTCCGTCGACGACCAGATCCGGGTCGAAACCGCCGACCGGGTGATCCGGCTGATGGCGGGCGACCGCCCGCTCGCCCAGCGTCCGACGCCCGCCTCGTCGGCCGATTCGCGCGCCTGGGCCGATGTCGCGGCTGAATTGCTGGAGGCGAGCGCGGACGCGACGCCCAAGCTCAGCCGTCTGACGCGCGATCGTCTGCTGAAAGAAACGCTCGACGGCGTGCTGCGCCAGCTCGACAAGAATTCGCGCTACGCCGATCCGCTGGAAGCGCGCGACAACCGCTTTTCCCGCGAAGGTGCCGGCGGCATTGGCGTCACCGTCCAGGCCGAGGCCGACTACACGGTCGTGACGTCGGTGCAGGACGGCGCGCCGGCCGCGCAAGCGGGTCTGCGCGCCGGCGATCGCATCGTCGCCGTCGAGGCAACCCGCGTGATCGGCCAGCCGATGCGCGACGTCGTGCGCTCCCTGCGCGGCCGGGTCGGCGACCAGGTGTCGCTGACCGTGTTCCGCCCGACCGAGGGGCGCGAGATCGCCTTCACGCTCAAACGCCAGCTGATCATCCCCACCACCGCCACGCTCGAACTGCGTGGCGACATCGCGCACGTCAAGCTGACAGGTTTCAACAGCGGCACCACCGACACGGTGAAGACGCTCGTGCAGCGGGCGAAGGCGGAAGCGCCCGGCGGCCTGGCGGGTCTCATCCTCGACATGCGCGGCAACCCCGGCGGCCTGCTCGACCAGGCCATCTCGGTCGCCGACCTGTTTCTCGAATCGGGCCTCGTGCTGACGACGGATGGCCGCCACCCCGACAGTCGGCAGACGTTCCGCTCCTCGGGCGGCGCGTTGCTGGTGGGCGTACCGGTCGTCGCGGTCATGAATGGTCGCTCCGCGTCGGCCGCCGAAATCCTCGGCGCCGCGTTGCAGGACCGAGGACGCGCCATCCTCGTGGGCAGCGCCTCCTACGGAAAGGGCACCGTGCAGACGGTCGTGCGCCTGCCCAACGAGGGCGAGATGACCCTGACCTGGTCGCGCATGCACGCGCCGTCGGGCTACGCCTGGCACGAGCTGGGCGTGTTGCCGACGGTGTGCACCAGCCAGTTCGCCACGCCCGACACGCTGTCGGCCGAACTCGACGGCCGCGCCCAGTCGGTGCGCCGCGTCATCGCGGAATGGCACACGGTCCGCACCTCCGCGCCCGCCCGTCTGCAGGAACTGCGCGCGATCTGCCCCCCGGTCGACGACGCGCCCGCCAAGGACATCGATCTCGCCGAACGCCTGCTGCGCGACCGCGCGCTCTACGCGCGGGCGCTCGGCTATACCTCCGGCGCCATCGCCGAGCGCAAGTAGCGGCGCCTACTCGGCGGCCTGGCGCAACGCCGCGTCCTTCGTCAGCTGCTGCTCCGCGAGGGTGACCCAGTAGGACGCGCCCAGCGGCAGGATCTGGTCGTTGAAGTCGTAGCCGGGGTTGTGGACCATGCAGCTGCCCTCGCCGTCGCCGTTGCCGATCCAGATATAGGCGCCGGGCCGCGCCTTCAGCATCCAGGCGAAATCCTCCGACCCCATCGCCGGCGTCGGATTGAGGTTCACGCTCCCCTCGCCCACCAGCGCCGCCGCGGCGCGCGCGGCGTTGGCGGTCTCGGCCTCGGTGTTGACGGTGGCGGGATAGCGCCGTTCGTAGCGATACTTGATGGTGGCGCCGAAACCCGCCGAGACGTTGCGCGCGATGCGCTCGATCTGGCGTTCGATGTAGTCCTGCACGGAGGCCTCGAAGGTCCGCACGGTGCCCCGCAACGTCGCGGTCTGCGGGATCACGTTCCAGGTGTCGCCGGAATGGATCTGGGTGGTGGACACCACCGCCGTCTTCATCGGATCGATGTTGCGCGCCACGATCGATTGCAGCGCGGTCACGACGTGCGAGGCGACCAGCACCGGATCGATGCCGTGATGGGGCATGGCGCCGTGCGCGCCCTTGCCGTCGATGATCACCTCGAAAATATCGTAGGCCGCCATCATCGGACCCGAGCGGACCGCGAATTGGCCGACCGGAATGCCGGGAATGTTGTGCATGCCGTAGACGTCGTCGCAGGGAAATTTGTCGAACAATCCCTCCTCGACCATCACCCGGCCGCCGCCCTCGTTCTCCTCGGCGGGCTGGAAGATGAAGTGGATGGTGCCGTCGAAATTGCGGGTTTCCGCCAGATAACGGGCGGCGCCCAGCAGCATGCAGGTGTGACCGTCGTGGCCGCAGGCGTGCATCTTGCCGGCGATCGTCGAGGCATGGCCAAAGCCGTTGGCCTCGTGGACGTCGAGCGCGTCCATGTCGGCGCGCAGGCCGATGCTGCGCCGCGAGGTGCCGGCTCGCAGGGTGCCGATCACGCCGGTCTTCGCCAGTCCGCGATGCACCTCGATCCCCCACGACTCCAGCTTCCTGGCCACCACCTCGGCGGTCCGTACTTCCTCGAAAGCGGTCTCGGGGTGGCGATGGATGTCGTGCCGCCACGCGGTCATGTCCTCGTGGAAGTCGGCGATACGATTGATGACGGGCATCGGAAGCTCCGGTTCGCAGGGCGATGCCGTGATCGTAGAGGCAGGCGGCGCGCGGTCAAGGGACACTGGCTCGCCAAGCCGCGACTGAGGCAAAATCGGACCGGAGGCGCCCCATGACGAACGACGACACCAGCCATCTCGATCCCCGCACGCCGATCTTGGTCGGCAGCGGCCAGGTCACCGATACGATTTCGGCGCCATCGAGCAAGCGGCCACCGACCGAGTTCGTGGCCGAGGCCGCCCGCCTGGCGCTGGCCGACGCGCGCCCGGCCCAGGGCGTCGACGCGCTGGCCCGGAAACTCGACGCGATCGCGGTGCTGCGCTTCTTCTCCGACTCCAGTCCGCGCTTCGTGTCGCCGTTCGGCCGCTCGACCAACCCGCCGAAAAGCGTCGCCAACCGGATCGGCGCCATCAACGTGCGCGACGTCGTCTACACCCAGGTCGGCGGCAACGTGCCCCAGTCGCTGCTGAACGACTATGCCGAGAAGATCGCCGCCGGAGAGATATCGGCCGCGATGGTAAGCGGCGGCGAGCTGCTCCGGACGGGCCAGACGGCCCAGCGCCAGAAGCTCGACATCGACTGGAACGAGACGCTCGACGGCGAGCCGCGCGACTACGGCGACACCCGCCTGGGCTGGAGTTCGGAAGAGGACCGGCACGGTCTGCGCGCGGCGATCTATTTTTACCCGCTGATCGAGAACGCCATCCGTGGCGATCTCGGCCGTTCGCCCGGAGACCATCTGAAGGCGATGGGCAAGCTGTTCGCTCGCTTCGCCGCCGTCGCGCGCGACAATCCCTTGGCCAACCGGCGCGAAGGCCATTCGGCCGAACGGCTGGCGACCATCGACGCGGAGAACCGCTACATCAGCTGGCCCTATCCACGGCTGATGAACGCCAACGCCTACATCGACCAGTCGGCGGCCGTCGTCATGACGTCGGTGGGTCTCGCGTGCGAACTCGGCATTCCGCGCGATCGCTGGGTGTTCCTGCATGGTTGCGCCGAAGGCGCCGATACGTGGATCACCAGCGAGCGCGCCGAACTGCACCGCTCCGCCGCCATCCGCGCCTGCGCGCGGACCGCCTTCGACATGGCCGGCAAAACGCTCGCCGACATGAAGCACATCGATCTCTACAGCTGCTTCACCTCGGCGGTGCAGATCGGCTGCCGCGAGATCGGCATCGACCAGGACGACCCGCGCGGCCTGACGGTGACCGGCGGCCTGCCGTTCTTCGGTGGCCCCGGCAACAACTACGTCACCCACTCCATCGCCGAGATGATGAATCGGCTGCGCGCCCATCCCGGCGATTTCGGCCTCGTTACCGCCAACGGCAGCTACGTCACCAAGCACGCAGCAGGCGTGTACTCGACGACGCCGGTCAAGGGCCCGTGGCGGCGCGATCCGCCGAAGAAACTGCAGGGCGAACTCGACAAGCTGCCGAAGGTGCGGGTCGAGACCGCGCCGAACGGCGCGACATCGGTCGAGACCTATACCGTCGCGTTTGGCCGCGAGAAGCCGGAACGCGGCTTCGTGTTCGGCCGGCTCGAGAACGGCGACCGCTTCATCGCCCACCTGCCCGACGATCCCGCGATTCTCGCGGACTTCGTGGCGCGCGACCAGCTCGGCCGCCCCGGCACGGTCCGCGCCGAGGCCGGCCACAACGTCTTCACGCCGGGCTGAAGCCGGCTCAGGCCGCCGGCTCGAACTCGATCAGCTCGACACCCTCGGCGACCTGTTCGCCGACGGCGAACATCACGCGCTTGACCGTGCCGTCCGACGGCGCGGTCAGCGTGTGCTCCATCTTCATGGCTTCGAGCACCAGCAACGCGTCGCCGGCCGACACCGTGGCGCCGTCCTTGATCTTCACGTCGATGATCTTGCCCGGCAGCGGCGAGCGCACCGAGCCACCGCCGACCGCCGCGGCGTCGGTCCGGGAGGCATCGCGCGGATCGTTCAGACGCAGCGCCCGCCCGCCCGGTTCGCCCGCGAACACGACATAGTCGCGGCCGCCGTCGTTGGCATCGACGGCAATCACCCGGGCCGAGAACACGTCGCCGCCCAAGGTAATCCGCATCCGGTTCGGTCCGGCCGACACGGCCTGTGCGTCCATCCCGCCACCTGGCAAATCGAGGCGACAACGCAACGCCGATGGATCGCCACCGGCCGCGCGCGAATAGTGCGCCGCGACGACCACGGTCGAATCACCGACACTCCAGCGAACCTCGTCGTGTCCCTCGCCGTTGAGGCGCCAGCCATCCATGCGATGCCACGGCGAATAGCGGTCGGCGCTGCGGGCGTGCCGCTCGGTCGCCTCGGCCCGCCACTCCATCAGCCGCGCCAGCGTCGCGACCGCCAGCGACCGGTCGTCCGGTCCGGTCGGCTTAGGCAACAACTCGGCACGATGCCGTTCGATGAACCCCGTGTCGACATCGCCCGACGCGAAGACCGGATGCGCCGCGATGCGCGACAGCAAGGCGACGTTGGTGCGCAACCCCACGACCTCGGTCTCGGCGAGCGCCAGCGACAGGCGCCGCAAGGCCGCGGCGCGATCCTGGCCGTGGACGATGATCTTGGCGATCATCGGATCGTAATGCGGCGTCACCACGTCGCCTTGCCGGACGCCGGTGTCGATGCGGGCGCGATCGGCCGGCAGGTTCAGATGTCGCAGCGTGCCGGTCGAGGGCAGGAAACCGCGCGCGGGGTCCTCGGCATAGAGACGCACCTCGAAGGCGTGGCCGTCGATTCGCAGCTGGTCCTGCGTCAGCGGCATCGGCTCGCCCGACGCCACGCGCAACTGCCACTCCACGAGATCCTGGCCGGTGATCATCTCGGTCACGGGGTGCTCGACCTGCAGGCGCGTGTTCATCTCCATGAAGAAGAACGTACCGTCCTGGTCGGCGATGAACTCGACCGTCCCGGCGCCGACATAGCCGATCGCCTTGGCCGCGGCGACGGCGGCCTCGCCCATCGCCTTGCGGCGCGCCAGGTCCATGCCGGGGGCCGGCGCTTCCTCGATCACCTTCTGGTGGCGGCGCTGGATCGAGCAATCGCGCTCGAACAGATAGAGACAGTCGCCCTGGCTATCGGCGAACACCTGGATCTCGATGTGGCGCGGACGCTGGAGATATTTCTCGATCAGCACGTGATCGTCGGCGAAGGCGGCCTTGGCCTCGCGCTTGGCGCCTGCCAATTCCGCGGCAAACTGCTCGGCCTTCAGCACCGGCCGCATGCCCTTGCCGCCACCGCCGGCCGCGGCCTTGATCAGCACCGGATAGCCGATGCGCCCGGCCTCGGCCGCCAGCAGCTCCGGCGACTGGTCGTCGCCGTGATAGCCCGGCACCAGCGGGACGTTGGCGCGCTCCATCAGCTTCTTGGCTTCGCTCTTGGAACCCATCGCGCGGATCGCCGAGGCCGGCGGCCCGATGAACACGATTCCGGCCGCCGCGCAGGCATCGGCGAAGCCCGCGTTCTCCGACAGGAAGCCGTAGCCGGGATGGATCGCCTGCGCGCCGGTGCGCCGGGCGGCCTCGATCAGCTTTTCGCCGACCAGATAGCTCTCGCGCGCCGCGGCAGGACCAATATGGACCGCCTCGTCGGCCATCGCGACATGGCGGGCGTCGCGGTCGGCGTCGGAGTAGACCGCCACCGTCCGCACGCCCAGCCGCCGCGCCGTGTCGATGACCCGGCAGGCGATCTCGCCGCGGTTGGCGATCAGGATTTTCGAGAACATGTTACCCACCGTTCGAATATTGGAGGGGCGACCCTAACCAAGCCTCCCTGCATTTCTTTCGCAGCGCCGCGTCATCGCTCTAGATTTTGTCCGCGCACGCCGTCATGAGTCATCTCCGCCCCAGAAGGCTGGCCGAACTATTTTCGTGCCCACAACGCTCGCTCAGCCGGGCTCGACGAGATCGTGCATCTCGACGAGGCCGTTGCGAGCGTCGCCCAACGACCGCAGAAGCCTCTCGGCATTCGCGGGTGACTCGAGAAGGTAGAAGGTCTCCGCCATCGAGCGGTACTCGGCGAGGGACAGCATCACGACGTTCCTTCCGCCTTGGTCGCGAATCATCAACGGCGAACCATCGCGCGCGACCTCCTCGACAAGCGTTGCGAGATTTCGGTGCAGCTCCGTGCGGGTGACGATTTTCATTCGCTCGCTCCAGTCACTTTACCCCAACCACCCCGGCTTGCGCTTTTCCAGGAACGCCGACATGCCTTCGCGCGCGTCGGGCGTCAGGCATTGTTCGGCGACGTTGGTGGCGATCAGCTCGACCATGGCGGCGTCGTTGGGCGCGGCGTCGATCTGCGTGACGAGGCGTTTGACGAGCGCCTGCACCGTCGGGGCGCCGCGCTTGAGCTCGCCGGCCAGGGTCGCCACCTCGGCGTCGAGCGCGTCGACGTCGACGACCCGGTCGACCATGCCGATCCGCAGCGCCTCGGCGGCGTCGAAGATGCCGCCATGGATCAGCAGCTGGCGCGCCTTGCGGGCACCGAGCGTCTGGATCAGCACCGGAATGGCGATGCCCGCCAGCAGGCCGTTGCGGGCCGAGGTGAGACCGAAGCGCGCCTTGTCCGACGCGATGGCGTAGTCACAGGCCAGCATGACACCGATGCCACCGCCGACCGCGGCACCCTGGACGCGTGCAATGGTCGGCTTGGGCAGGTCGTAGACGCACTGGACGACGCGCATCATCATGAGCGCGCCGCGCTTGTTTTCGGCCGGCGTCTGGCCGGGCCAGGTCAGCACCCAGTTGAAATCGCCACCGGCCGAGAAGGATGGGCCGTTGGCGGCGATCGTCACGACGCGGACAGCGGGATCGGCGCCGGCCCGCTCGACGGTGGCGATGAACGCCTCGCCGGTGGCGGCATCGAACGAATTCTGCGCGGCCGGCCGGTTGATCGTGACCGTCGCCACGCCGTCGATCACGCGAGAGAGAACCAGCGCTTCGGTC